>CANBTZ010000136.1 GCA_947372495.1 Comamonadaceae bacterium
GGCGTGGACAAGGTTTTGGGGCGCTGAGCGCGCCTGCTGTCCCGCCCAAAAGTGGCCTGGGGCGAGCAGGGTGCGATGGGGAAAAACCCAATTTGTGAATACCAACAAGACTGTTACAGTTTCGGGCATCGCTGGGTGGTGGATTGCCCGAGCAGGCTGGTCATTCCAGCTTCAGTCGCGCTTTACAAAACAACAACTTCCTCGCCTACACTGGGTCGATGAAGCGTTGCTTGAATCACAAAAAATCGGTACCGATGGACATGAACAGTCATTTTCCTGCTTTTGCCTCCCGTCAATCCACCTGGTTGACTTGCCTGTCACTGGTTTTGCTGGCGGCCTGCTCCAAGCAAGAGGCCGCAGCGCCAGCTGCTGCCGCATCGGCCCCCGCCACAGCCGCTTCTGGCGCGGCATCGGCCCCTGCACAGACCGGCGGACCGGTCTCAGTGGTCACCGTCAAGGCGCTCAAGCGCGATGTGCCAATTTCGGTCAAAGCGGTGGGTTCGGTGGTGTCGCTGGCCAACGTGGACATTCGGCCCCAGTTGACCAGCACCATCATGAAAGTGCACTTCAAAGAGGGGCAATTCGTCAAGGAAGGTGATTTGCTGTTCTCCCTGGACACCCGCACCGACGAGGCCAACTTGCTCAAGGCCAAGGCCCAGCTGGCCAAAGACCAATCGGCACTGAACGACGCCAAGCGCCAACTCCAGCGCAGCCAGGATTTGGTCGCCAAGAATTTTGTTTCTGCCGCCGCGCTGGACACGGCGCAGTTGCAGGTCGAGTCGCAGGCGGCCACAGTGGCCGCGGATGCGGCGGCCGTGCAGGCGGCGCAGGTGGCCGTCTCTTATGGCCGCATCACGGCGCCGTTTTCCGGGCGACTGGGCGCGCTCAACTCCCAGATCGGCAGCGTGGTTCAAGCCAACATCACCGTGCTGGTCAACTTGGTGAAGGTCAACCCGATTGCGGTGTCGTTCTCGGTGCCGCAGTCCGAGTGGAACAACCTGATGGCAGCGCAAAAAAGCGGTGCCAAAGTCAAAATTCGCGCCGCGCTGCCAGATCAAAAAGAGCCGATGCAGGGCCGACTGGAGTTCATCGACAACAACATCGATGCCAACTCGGGCACCCTCAAGCTCAAAGCGGTGTTCGACAACCCCGACAGCAAATTGTGGGTGGGTCAATTTGCCAACATGTCGATGGACGTGGGCGCTTTGCCCGGCGCCATCGTGGTGCCTCAAGCGGCCATCGTCCAAACCGTGCGCGGCTCGATCGTGTACGCCGTGGTGGACGGCAAAGCAGCGCTCAAACCCGTCAAGATCCTTTATTCAGCAGGGCCTGACGCGGTGGTCTCGGGTGTCGAAGAGGGCATGGTGGTGGTCACAGACGGCAAACAAAACCTCCGGCCCGGTTCAAGCGTGGTTGAACGCCAACCCCCAGCGGCAGCCAAAGCCGAAGCCTCCGCGCCTGCCAAAGCAGACGCCGCCAAATAACCTGCTCACTGTGGTGAGCCAACCCCATATTTCCACGCCGGAAACAAGGCAGGTTTGAGATGAATTTTTCCGAGCTTTTCATTCGCCGTCCCGTGATGACGGTTTTGCTGAACACCGCCATCGTGTTGGCGGGCGTCATTGGCTACAAAAACATCCCGGTGTCGGCGTTGCCCAGCTACGACACCCCCGTCATCAGTGTGTCGGCCACCTTGCCCGGTGCCAGCCCCGAGACCATGGCCAGTTCGGTGGCGCTGCCACTCGAAAAGCAGTTCCAGACGATCCCAGGCCTCAAGGTCATGAGCTCGACCAGCACGCTCGGGTCGACGTCGGTGACGCTCGAATTCATTGAAAGCCGCAACATCGACTCGGCCTCGCTGGACGTGCAGGCCGCTTTGCTGCGCGCACAGCGCACTTTGCCCATCGACATGACCATCCCGCCGTCGTATCGCAAGGTGAACCCTGCAGATGCGCCTGTGCTGTTCATTGCCTTGCGCTCGCCATCGATGGCGCAGTCTGAGCTGCAGGACTACGCAGAACACCTGATTTCTCCCACCTTGTCCACCATCGATGGGGTGGCGCAAGTCAACATCTTTGGTGCCAAACGATTTGCCGTGCGTGTGCGGGTCAAGCCCGAGGCGCTGGTGGCCCGCAACATCGGTTTGGACGAGCTGAGCTCGGCGCTCAAACTGGCCAACGTGAACACCCCTGCAGGCACCTTTGAAGGGGACAAGCAGACCTTGGTGATTCAGGCGAACCGGCAGATGGGCTCGGCCAGCGAGTTTGCAGAGCTGATCGTGAGCAACAAGGGCGGCAACCCCGTGCGGCTCAAAGATGTGGCCTCGGTGGAAGACAGCGTCGAAGTTCTCAAAACCTGGGCCACGCTCAACGGCGAGAACAGCATCAGCTTGGCCATCCAGCGCCAGCCTGGTGCCAACACCGTGCGTGTGGTCGACTCGGTGATGAAGACCTTGCCCGCCTTGCAGGCGCAGATGCCTGCATCGGTCACCATGACGCCTGTCAACGACCGCTCCGTCTCCATTCGACATGCGCTCGAAGATGTGACCTTGACGCTGTTGGGCACCATCATTTTGGTGGTGTTGGTGATCTTTTTGTTCTTGCGCCGATTTGTGGCCACGGTCATTCCTGCGCTGTCCTTGCCCGTCTCGTTGGTGGGGGCTGTGGCGCTCTTGTGGGGCCTGAACTACAGTTTGGACAACATTTCTCTGCTGGGCCTGACGCTGGCGGTGGGCTTGGTGGTGGACGATGCCATCGTGGTGCTTGAGAACATCATCCGTCACATCGAGGAGGGGGTCGAGCCCTTCAAGGCGGCCGTGATTGGGGCGCGCGAGATGGGCTTCACCATCATTTCGATTTCGACCTCCTTGGTGGCGGTGTTCATCCCCATCTTTTTCATGCCCGGTGTGATCGGTTTGTTGTTCCACGAATTCGCTGTGGTCGTGGGCCTCTCGATCGGCGTGTCGGCCTTCGTGTCGCTCACTTTGGTGCCGATGCTGGCCAGCCGTTATATGACTGACGAGGACCACAAGAAAAAACCAGGCCTGATCGTTCGCTACTTTGAAAAAGGCTTCAACGCCACCTTGGCAGCCTATTCACGCACATTGGATTCGGCTTTGGGTCATTCCAAGCTGGTGCTGATGGTGGCTGCTGCGACGTTTGCGGCCACGGTGTGGATGGTCATGGTCATCCCCAAAGGCTTCTTTCCTGAAGAAGACATTGCACAGATACAGGTCACGACCGAGGCGGCAGAAGATGTCTCTTTTGAGGCCATGGTCAAGCTGCAAGAGCGCGCTGCTTTGATGATTCGGCAAGATGCCAACGTCTTTGCTGTGAGTTCATTCAATGGCGGTACAGGCTCGCAAAACACGGGGCGCATGTTCATCGTGCTCAAACCCCAAGGGGAGCGCAAGCCGATGAAGGGCGTGGTCGAGGATTTGCGCAAAAAATTGCGATCGATTCCCGGCATCAACGTGTTCATGCGCCCTGTTCAAAACCTGCAGTTGGGTGGCCGTCAGAGCAAGGCGCGCTACCAGTACATCTTGCAAAGCGTGCAGGCCGATCAACTCAACATCTGGGCCAACAAGCTTCAGGAAAAAATGCGGGCCGATCCGATCTTCCGCGACGTGACCAGCGATGCGCAACTGCGCGGCCTGCAGGCCCAGATCAAGATCAACCGGGACCGCGCCAACACCTTGGGCGTGTCGGTGGACGCGATCCGCACGGCTCTGTTCAGTGCCTTTGGTGAACGCCAAGTCTCGACCATGTACCTGGCCACCGACAGCTACCAGGTGATCATGGAAGTGGCCCCTGAGGCCAAGCAAGACGAATCCGCTTTGGCGGGCATCTACGTGCGCTCGGGCAATGGTGCTTTGGTGCCTTTGTCCAGCTTTGCCACGGTGGAGCGCACCGTGGGCCCCACGGCCATCAACCATGTGGGCCAGTTGCAAGCGGTCACCGTGTCTTTCAACCTGGCGCCCGGTGCCGCTTTGGGTGATGCCACGGCCAAGATCGAGCAAGCCAGCGAAGCGATTCAGCTGCCCAAGTCCATCATCACCACCTATGGTGGTGACGCGGCGGTGTTCAAGGACTCGCAAGGCAGCCAGTCCATTCTGATCATTTCGGCTTTGCTGGTGATCTACATCTTGCTGGGCGTGCTGTACGAGAGCTACATCCACCCGATCACCATTTTTGCGGGTCTGCCGTCTGCTGCTGTGGGCGCATTGGGCACCTTGATGCTGTTTGGCCAAGACCTGACGCTGATCGCCACCATCGGCGTGTTGCTGCTGATCGGTATCGTGAAGAAAAACGCCATCATGATGATCGACTTCGCGCTCGAAGCCCAGCGCCACCACGGCATGACCCCGAAAGAGGCCATCCGTGAGGCCTGTGTCTTGCGCTTCAGACCCATCATGATGACCACCATCGCGGCCATGATGGGTGCCTTGCCCATCGCTTTGGGTTTGGGTGCGGGTGCTGAACTTCGCCAACCTTTGGGGCTGGCGGTGGTCGGTGGCTTGATCTTCTCTCAAGCTGTGACCCTGTACATCACGCCCGTGATTTATTTGGCACTGGAGCGGTTCAGCGGCAAGGGGCCCATTGTGGGCGACGATCCAAGAGGCGCTGCCGTTTGAGCGTTCAAACAGAAAAGGGGCCGAATGTGAATTCGGCCCCTTTTTTCATGGTTCAGCGCACGGGCTTACAGCTGGCCGTCAAACATCATCACATCGACCCAGTCGCCTGGCAGCACATCGCCCTGGGCGTGGCCCAGCACGATCAGGCCGTTGGCCTGCACCATGGAGCTGAGCACGCCTGAGCCTTGGTTGCCGGTGATGCGCACGCTCAATTGGCCATCTTCGGCCAGACGCACAATGCCGCGTTGGTATTCGGTGCGGCCAGGTTTTTTGCGCAGGCTGTCTTCGGCGCGGGCCTTGAGCAGTGGCTGGGCAGGTGCCTGCCACCCCATGAGCTGCTGCAGGGCCGGGCGCACAAAGGCCGCAAAGGTCACCATCACGGCCACCGGGTTGCCCGGCAGCCCAAACAGCAGAGCCGAACGATTGCCTTGCTGGATGCGGCCCACCGCCATGGGGCGGCCAGGGCGCATGGCGATGCGCCAGAAAGCAACGTCGCCCAATTGCTTCATCATGGCCTTGGTGTGGTCGGCATCGCCCACGCTGACGCCGCCGCTGGTGATGATGGCGTCCGCCTGTGCAGCAGCCTCGCGAAAAGCCGCCTCGAGGGCTGCAGGGTCGTCTTTGACCACGCCCAGGTCGATCACGTCGCAGCCCAGGTGTTGCAACATGCCGTGCACGGTGTAGCGGTTGCTGTCGTACACCGCGCCTTCGCGCGGGGCTTCGCCCAAGCTGAGGATTTCGTCACCCGTTGAGAAATACGCCACGCGAGGGCGACGCCACACGGTGACTTCAGGCAAGCCCAGGCTGGCCAGCATGCCGCAGGCGGCTGGACCGAGGCGTGAGCCTGCGGCCAGCGCAGCTTGCCCGGCCATCAGGTCTTCGCCCAGCAGACGGCGGTTGTCGCCGGTCTGCAAAACGCCTGCTGGCACGGTGATGTGATCGCCGTCGACCTGCACCAGCTCCTGAGGAACCACGGTGTCCAGCCCTGCTGGCATGATCGCCCCGGTCATGATGCGCGCGCACTCGCCATCTTGCACCTGGCCTGTCCAGGCTGCGCCTGCCAGCGCCGTGCCCACCACGCGAAAGCGGCTGACTTGCTCGCCAGAGAGTTCACAGCCCCGGAATGCGAAGCCATCCATGGCCGAGTTGTCGTGCGGCGGCACGCTGATGGGCGAGATGACGTCGCGGGCCAAGATCCGGTCCAGCGCCTGCAGGATGGGCACGGTTTCGGTCTCGCGCACGGGCTGCACCAGCTCGGACAGGAAACGGTTTACATGGCTTGCCGACAGGGCCTGCGGGTCATAGCCTTGCAGGCGCTCTGCGATGTCCTGAAGTGAAAGCGGCTCAGTCATGTGGGGTCAGAGCGATTCGAGTTGCTGTAGTTCTTGCAGCGTGTTGGCGTTCGAAAAAGCCTGTGGGCTGTCCCCGGCTTGGTCAAAAGCCACGACGGCGCAGCGGTGTTGAGCGGTCCAGGCGTCGATCTTGCGGCCACCGGCTTGCGTGAAGGCGGTCAGGCTTTCGAGCAAATTGACTTTCAACAGGCAAAAAACCGGCTGGGGGCGGACGCTGCCATCGGCCTCGGGGGCTGCTGCCATGGCCAAGTCTGCGTGCTGTTCCAGCAGGGCATGCAGCAGGCGTTCGGCCAAGTCCAGCGGAAAGAGCGGGGTGTCGCATGGCACCGTGAGCAGCAGCGGTGTATCGCAATGCGCCAGGCCCGTGAGGAAACCCGCCAAAGGGCCTGCGTAACCGCCCAGGCTGTCGGGCCAGACCTGCGCGCCAAACGACGCGTAGGCAGTCAGGTTGCGGTTGGCATTGATCAGCACGCCGTGGGGTGGTCGGCTTTGCTGTTGCAGTCGCATCAGGGTTTGCTGGGCCAGCGGCAGGCCCCGGAAGTTTTGCAGCCCTTTGTCGACCCCACCCATGCGCGAGCCACGGCCACCCGCGAGGATGAGGGCGGTGATGGCCGTTGCTGGGCTGCAGTCGTTCATGGGCTCAACCACCGATGTAGCTCATTTCGACCCGTTTGACGGTGCTGCTCGCCGTGTCCGGCGGTTGCAGGCTGCGCAATCGGGAGTACTGGTCCTTGCGCCCGCGCCAGATCGCGTCCAGCGTGGCGGCGATGTGCTCGTCAGAAGCGTTTTGTTCGCGCAGCAGCGGCCGCAAGTCGTAGCCCTGGCTGGCAAACAGGCACAGGTAGAGGCGCCCTTCGGTCGACAGGCGCGCCCGGTTGCAGTCGCCACAAAACGCCTGGGTCACGCTGCTGATGACGCCCACCTCGCCCAAGGCCGGATCGTGCAGGCCTTGCGCGTTGGCGTAACCCCAGCGCTCGGCGGTTTCGCCGGGGCTGCTCGGGCTCAGGGCCACCATCGGCCATTCGGTTTTCAAGAGATCAATGACTTGTGCGCTGGGCAGCACTTCGTCCATGCGCCAGCCGTTGGTGGCACCCACGTCCATGTACTCGATGAAGCGCAGCACCACGCCCGAGCCCCGGAAGTGCCGGGCCATCGGGATGATTTCGTGGTCGTTGGTGCCGCGTTTAACCACCATGTTGACCTTGATGGGGCCAAGCCCCGCTTGCTGAGCAGCTTCGATCCCGGCCAACACATCGGCCACCGGAAAGTCCGCATCGTTCATGCGCCGAAAGACCGCATCGTCGAGCCCGTCCAGGCTCACCGTGACGCGCTGCAAACCCGCGTCTTTGAGGCTCTGGGCCTTGCGCGCCAACAACGAGCCGTTGGTGGTCAGCGTCAGGTCCAGCGGCAGGCCTTCTGGCGTGCGCAGCGCGGCCAGCTGGGCCACCAGCGCCTCCAGGTTCTTGCGCAGCAGCGGCTCGCCGCCGG
>CANBTZ010000137.1 GCA_947372495.1 Comamonadaceae bacterium
CCGAGTTTGTGCAGGGCATCACGGACGCGCTCGACCATGTGCGGCAAAACTGCAAGGGCAACGCCCTCATCGTCTCGAGTGGCGGCCCCATCTCTACGGCCGTCGGGCAGGTGCTGGGCGCACCCGCCGAGACCACGATCGAGTTGAACCTGCGCATCCGCAACACCGCCTTGACGGAATTCGTATTCACCCCCAAGCGCCACATGCTGCTGACCTACAACACGCTGCCGCACCTGGACAGCATCGAACACCAGCGCTGGATCACCTTCGCCTGAGATCCCCCCGTGTTTTCACCGATGTGAACTTATGTAAAGCACGCACAAAATGGGTGCATGAAAGGTGCTTCACCAGCCTTCACCGCAGGCATCCAGCTCATCAGCCCCGATGCCGATGCGGCCATGGCAGCCCGCCAGGACATGCGGGATTTGCTGCATGCGCACCACTTGCCACAGGTCACTGAAACCGCTTGGCCAGCCACGGGGTCCATCCACATGTGGGCCTACTGCTTGCCCCCTGATCTGCTGCAAAGCTGGGCGCCACAGCACGACACTCTGAAACTGCGTGAACGACTGCCCGCCATGGCCCACGGCGAGGCGTTCGCACTGGCACGGGAGATCCTGGTGGCTATGTTAGTGTCGCCGCAGGGCTTTCAGTTCGCCAGCGTGGCCGCGCTGGCCTCGCACATCCGGGTGCGCCAGCACATTGCTCAGGCGGCCCAAAAAACCGCACTCGCGTTCAAGACCGAAGCCGCCGAACGTCCCGCCTGTTACTGGCGCGATGGTGGCGACGAGCACGGCTTCATCTTGCAGCCGGGCCGCTGCCTGGTCGAGGCCCTGATCGCCGCCACCCAGCCCGATGCGACCGGTCGGCTCTACGACTTTTCCTGCTACCGCGCCACCGAATACGTGATTTTGCTGGGCATCGCGTTGGAACTGAAAAACCACCACCCGGCGTTGCTGACCGACCTGCAACAGCTCACCGAGGCCCACGCGGTTCGATCGGGGCAATTCCACGAGGTGTATCTGGTGGAATATGGCAGCATGGCCCAGCCGCTGCCCGCACACTATTACGTGCCAGGGGACCGCTTGTGGTTTCGCAACCCCGACGAGAGCTCATCGGACGTGATGGGCTACGAGGGCTCCTGGGTCATCTACATGGGCGGCGGGCTGTTCAGCAATTTTTGGCAGCAAGACCGGCCCTACACCCTCGAGTCCAAAGCCATCGAAATTTACCATTGGCGCGACGGTGCGCACATCAACGCCCAAGGCCAGTGGCAGATGGACGAAAACGTGGTCGAGGCGCACGTGCAGCGTACTTGCGCTGACCCGCAGGCCAAAGCACGGGTGTTGGAACGCATGCTGCGCCTGCGCGATCCGCAAGGGGTGTACGCCGAAGGCGGCTGCATCGACAGCACGCGGGAGCACCCCCGAGGGGTCAGCCCACAACACTGTGAGCTGGTGCTGCCTGCTTATGCCGAGCTGACCTGATCGCGCAAGGTGTCTGGCGGCAACTGGTCGAATTCCGCAAGCAACTGGGCCAACGCCCGGCCCGAGGCATCCAGCAGGGCCTTGCCCTTTTCAGGCGTGGCTGCGGCGGCATGGCCCGCTGCGCCGTGCGGGTTGTAGTCCTGCATCTGCCAACCCAGCTTGGCGCTTTTGCCGTTGCCCAAAATCGCAAAGCGCTCCGCACGGTCCTGCGAGGTAGAGCGGAAATCCTGCGCGTGGTCCATGCGCACCTGCGCGGGTCGCAGTGCCCGCATCATCGAGGTTTCCACATCACCGCCGTGCACACCAAAACGGTGTTCCTCGGCGCTGAACATGGCATTCACGTCCTGCCCTTGCGCATCGAGCAAGGGCAAATTGAACCAGCTCACGCTGTACACCAGCATGCCCAGTCGCGCGCGCAGGTCGCGCGCCACGATGTCCATCACGCTAACTTGTCCGCCATGGGCGTTGAGCAGCACCATTTTTTTCACGCCACTGGCCGCCACCGACTCGCCAATGTCTGTCCACAGGCGGATCACGGTCTCGGCTTTGAGCGTCAGCGTGCCCGCAAAGCGCGCATGTTCCGGGCTCAGGCCCACGTTTTGGGTGGGCAAAAACAGCGCGGGCAGATCGGCAGGCAAATGCGGCAGGCAGGCCTGCACCACGCCGTTGACCAGGTCCGTGTCCACCGACAGCGGCAAATGCGGCCCGTGCTGCTCGGTGGCCGCCACGGGCAGCACCGCAATCGCGCGGCTCAAGTCCATCGCAGCAAAGTCGGTGGTGGCCAGGTCGGCCCAGAAGCGGGTCAGGGTGCGGGTGGGGGCGGTCATGTGCTTATCTTAATCGGGCGCAGCACAGGGCCAAGCCGTGAAGCACGCACGCGGTGTACAGTCGTTTCTTTTGACAACGGTTTACACAAACATGGGTGTGTTCAAACGCATGGGCCATTCGGCAACGCGCTGGTGGGGCATGGTCCTGCTGGGGTGCTGGCTGTCCGCTTCGGTTTTTGCCCAAAGTTTTCTGGCAGGTGCAGTGGTCAAAACAGACCAGGTGCGCGCCGAGTTATTGGCCCACGCCCCGCAAGGCGTGCAGCCCGGCAAGACCTTCTGGCTGGGCTTGCAGATCACCCATCAGCCGCACTGGCACACCTATTGGCAAAACCCCGGCGACTCGGGCCTGCCCACCCAGCTGAGCTGGACCTTGCCAGCTGGCCTGCAAGCGGGCGCCATCGACTGGCCCCTGCCCAAAAAGATCCCGATCGGAACCCTGGCCAACTACGGCTACGAAGGCAGCATGCTGCTGAGCGTGCCCATCACGGTGGCGGCCAACGCCACACTTCCCGCCACCTTGCCCATCCAGCTCAAGGCCGAGTGGCTGGTGTGCCGACAGGAATGCATTCCGCAAGAAGGCACTTTCCAATTGCAGCTGCCCGTCAGCAGCGCCACGGCTCTGAACAGCGCGCTCTTTGATGCAGCCCAAAAAACCCGCACCACGGTCCTGAAAGGTGCCCACAGCGCCAGCCTCATCGATGCAGGCCAAACGCTGGCCTTGCGCGCAGAAGGCCTGCCCGCCAGCTGGCAAGGACAGACGCTCAGTTTGTTCCCCGTCACAGGCGACGTGGTGAAAAACTCGGCCGAGCAAGGCCCAGGCTGGACACAGCAGTGGCAAGGCAGCAGCTGGACCGCCCGTGTCCCGGTGTCGAGCGAGCGCGGCGACAGCCCCAACCGCATGCGCTGGGTCATCGCACGGGGTGCTGAGCGCGATCCGCAGGCCCCAGGCGTCGAGATCGACACGCCTGTGCAGGGCGCTTGGCCTGCGACCTCCGCCAACGCTTCGGCAGCGCTGCCGCCCGCATTGGCCCAAGCGCTGCAGGCCAATGCGGCGGCGACCAACACAGTCATTTCGCCCCCCCCTGCCGCCGCCAACGCCAACACTTTGACCTTGGGCCTGGCTTTGCTGGGCGCGCTGGTCGGCGGCCTGATCCTGAACTTGATGCCCTGCGTCTTCCCGGTGCTGGCCATCAAGGTGCTGGGTTTCACCCGCCCGGGCACCAGTGCCCGCGAGCACCGTGCTTCGGGCCTGGCTTACACCGCCGGGGTGGTGCTGTCGTTTGTGCTGCTGGGGGCTTTGCTCATGACCCTTCGCGCCGCAGGCGAGCAACTGGGCTGGGGCTTTCAGCTGCAGTCGCCACTGACCGTTTCGGCCCTGGCCGTCCTCTTCACCTTGCTGGGCCTGAACCTGGCGGGCCTGTTTGAATTTGGTCAACTGCTGCCCAGCGCCGTCATCAACCTGCAAAGCCGTCACCCCATGGTGGACGCCGCCTTGTCGGGCGTGCTGGCCGTAGCCATCGCTTCGCCCTGCACGGCGCCCTTCATGGGCGCCTCGATGGGCCTGGCCATCGGCTTGCCGCTGTGGCAAGCCCTGCCCGTGTTTGCCGCCATGGGCTTGGGCATGGCGTTGCCCTACCTGGGCGCGAGCCTGTGGCCCGCGCTGGCGCACCGACTGCCGCGCCCTGGCGCCTGGATGGTGACCTTCCGCCAAGCCATGGCGTTCCCGATGTTCGCCACCGTGGTCTGGCTGCTGTGGGTGCTGGGACAGCAAACCGGCATCGACGGGGCCACCAGCCTGCTGGCCTTGCTGGTGGCGCTCGCGGGCCTGGTCTGGGCAATGGGCCTCAAAGGCAACACCCGAAAAGTGCTGACGGTGCTGACCCTGGTCGCGGTCTTGGGCATCACTTGGAGCCCCCTGCGCCAGGCCTTGCAAGAGCCTGCCGCCGTCACGGCATCCAGCACCGATCGCTGGGCCGCATGGTCTGCTGCCGAAGTGACCTCGCGCCAAGCGCAAGGCCAGACCGTGTTCGTCGACTTCACCGCCGCCTGGTGCGTGACCTGCCAATACAACAAGAAAACCACCTTCGCCGACGCCCGCGTGCTGGCGGCATTTGACGCCAAAAACGTGCGCACGCTGCGCGCCGACTGGACGCGGCGCGACCCGGCCATCACCCAAGCCCTCGCCCAACTGGGGCGCAGCGGTGTCCCGGTCTATGCGGTCTATGCCCCAGGCAAGCCACCCGTGGTGCTGTCCGAGTTGCCTTCGGTGCAAGAGGTGCTGAACGCCCTGCCTTGACTTGGCTCAAGTGGCTGGCGGCTGGCCCTGCGACAATCGGGGCATGAGCTCTTTCGCCCCCCTTCAAAACGACACCTTCCTGCGGGCCTGCCTGCGCCAAGCCACCGACTACACCCCCCTGTGGCTGATGCGCCAGGCCGGCCGCTACTTGCCCGAGTACCGCGACACCCGAGCCAAAGCAGGCAGCTTCATGGGCCTGGCCACCAACGTGGACTACGCCACCGAGGTCACCCTGCAGCCCCTGGAGCGCTACCCGCTGGACGCCGCCATTTTGTTCAGCGACATCCTCACGGTGCCCGACGCCATGGGTTTGGGCCTGAGCTTTGCCTTGGGCGAAGGCCCCAAGTTCGCCAAAAATGTGCGCGACGAAGCGGCAGTCAACGCACTGGCCGTGCCCGACATGGACAAACTGCGCTACGTGTTCGATGCTGTCACCAGCATCCGCAAGGCGCTGAACGGCCGCGTGCCGCTGATCGGCTTTTCGGGCAGCCCTTGGACGCTCGCTTGCTACATGGTCGAAGGCGCGGGCTCCGACGACTACCGCCAGGTCAAGAGCCTGATGTACAGCCGCCCCGACCTGATGCACCGCATTCTGGCCATCAACGCCGACGCGGTGGCGCAGTACCTGAACGCGCAAATCGAAGCCGGCGCCCAGGCCGTGATGATTTTTGACAGCTGGGGCGGCGTGCTGGCCGACGGCGCGTTCCAACAGTTCAGCCTGGCCTACACCGCCCGTGTGCTGGCGCAGCTCAAAACCGAGCACGACGGCGCACGCATCCCGCGCATCGTCTTCACCAAAGGCGGCGGCCTGTGGTTGCCCGAGATGAACAGCCTGGACTGCGAAGTGCTGGGACTGGACTGGACGATGAACTTGGGGCGCGCCCGCGCCATCGTGGGCGGCGAAGTGGGTGGCCCCGGCAAGGCGCTGCAAGGCAACATCGACCCCAACGTGCTGTTTGCCCCACCCAACAACATCGCCGCCGAAGTGCGTCGTGTGCTCGACAGCTTTGGCGCGCCGCACACCGACAAAGGCACCACGGGCCCCACCCACATCTTCAACCTGGGCCACGGCATCAGCCAATTCACACCGCCCGAGCATGTCTCGGCCTTGGTGGAAGCGGTGCACAGCCATTCCCGGGCCTTGCGCCAAAGCCGGTGACCCAGCCCAGCTAGCACAAAAATGCCTGCATGCCAGGCATTTTTTATGGAATAAATAGGTTAAAAACAAGTCCTTGGGCCTTGACTTATACACAAAAGCTCAGGGGCCCTCCGGCAGTTACACCATGTTGCAAAGCAACATGAAGGCACCGAGGCATCGCACGCAAGTCATTGATTTCATTAGGAGTTATCGTTTGCTCAGAAGTCGTGCAATCTGATGGAAGGCTTGATTTTTCAGGCTTTGCGGGCATCTGGACCGAGTTTTCAACAAAGTTATCCACAGTTTTTTGGGATGACTCCCAAAGCCCATTCAAATCAAGCACTTAGCGCGGGTTTCGAGAAATTTTCTAATCGGTAAATTCATCAAATCATCCAAAGAAAACACCAATACCGTGAACACACCCCATTGGCTTGACATTGCTGTCCAGACCCCCGCGCACAGCAGGGTGGGCGGCTTGCTGAGCTACCGCAGCCCGGTCCCCGTGGCACCGGGGCAGTTGGTCCGGGTGCCTTTGGGCAAACGCGAGGTCATGGGGGTGGTCTGGCGGGTGCGGTCCGAAGCGCCTGAGGGCATGGCCCCGTCGGCACTCAAAGACATCAGCGCGGTGCTCGATGGGATTGGCCCGCTCGATGAGCCCTGGCTCAAGTTGGTGCAGTTCTCGGCGCAGTACTACCAGCGCTCGCTGGGCGAAGTGGCCCTGTCGGCCCTGCCGCCCCAGCTGCGCGACCTGAACCCCACCCAGTTGGCGCGGCGGCTCAAAAAGTTGCCTGACCCCGCAGGCCGAGTGCAAGCGGCTGCAGGGCCTGCGCTGTCCGCCCAGCAAGCCGAGGTCTTGCAGCACATGGCCGCGCAAGCCGGACCGTTCTTGCTCTTCGGCAACACCGGAAGCGGCAAGACAGAGGTGTATTTGCAAGCCGTGCAGCGACTCTTGCAGGCCGATCCGCAAGCCCAGGCCCTGCTCATGGTGCCCGAGATCAACCTCACCCCCCAGCTCGAAGCGCGGGTGCAAGAGCGTTTTGGCACAGAGGCCGTGGTGTCCATGCACAGCGGCCTGACCGGGCCGCAGCGGCTCAAGAGCTGGCTCGCCGCACACACGGGCGCAGCGCGCATCGTGCTGGGCACGCGCATGGCGGTGTTCGCCTCCATGCCGCACCTGCAGCTGATCGTGGTCGACGAAGAGCACGACGCGAGCTACAAACAGCAAGAAGGCGCCCGCTACTCGGCGCGCGACCTGGCGGTGTACCGGGGCCGCCTGCTGGGTGCCAAGGTGGTGCTGGGCTCGGCCACACCCTCGCTCGAGAGCTGGTACCAAAGCCGCCCAGCCGACGATGCGGCAGGCGACCCAGGCGGGCGCTATCTGCGCCTGCACATGCCCGAGCGGGTGGGCGCCGCCGCCCTGCCCCAAGTGCGCCGTGTGGACATGAACCACCAAGCGCGCCGCGCCGTGCTGTCGGCCCCGCTGCTGCAAACGCTGCAAGACCGCATCGCCAAGGGCGAGCAAAGCATGCTGCTGCTCAACCGCCGCGGCTACGCCCCGGTGCTGCACTGCGCCGACTGCGGCTGGAAAAGCGAATGCAAGCACTGCAGCGCCTTTCGGGTATTCCACAAAATCGACCGCACGCTGCGCTGCCACCACTGCGGCTTCACCGACCGCGTGCCGCG
>CANBTZ010000138.1 GCA_947372495.1 Comamonadaceae bacterium
CTCCAGCGCAGGGCGTTGCAGCGCCCCATGCGCTTGCGCGAGAGGACGATGCCCAAAGGGCAGGGGAACATCAGGCAGCACACCCCACAGCCATTGCAGGGCTCGCCCGTGCGCGGCTGCGCAGGGGCCAGGGGGTGGATCTCGATGACCGAGACGATGGGACGGCGGGCCATGGCGGTGTCAGAACATGCGTGCGATCAGCGCGCCTTCGGCCGGGCCGTCGACCGGAATCCACACCTTGAGGGGGCTGCCGGGGGCCACGTCGATGGCCTCGCCTTTGTCGTTTTTCATGGCGTTCAGTTGCAACTTGCGGTTGCCGCTGGGATGAATGACCTCGATCGTGTCGCCCACCGAAAACTTGTTTTTGGTTTCCACTTCGACCCAGCCGTCGTGCACGCTGCGCACCTCGCCCACAAACTGGCTGCGGTGGCCAACCGAGTGGCCTGTTTCGTAGTTCTGGTAGTCCTGCGCGGGGCGGCGTTCCAGAAAGCCCGAGGTGTAGCCGCGAGAGGCCAGGCCATCCAGTTCACTGATCAGCTCGGGGTTGAAGGGGCGACCGGCCACCGCGTCGTCGATGGCACGGCGGTAGACCTGCGCGGTGCGGCTCACGTAATACAGGCTTTTGGTGCGGCCTTCGATCTTGAGCGAATCCACACCGATCTTGACCAGACGCTCGATCAACTCGACAGCGCGCAGGTCCTTGCTGTTCATGATGTAGGTGCCGTGCGCATCTTCCATGATGGGCATGAGCGCACCGGGCCGGTTGGCTTCTTCGATCAGGTAGACCTTGTTGGCGGCCGGGTGGCGCTGGCCGTCGCCGCAGGCGGAGAAGTTTTTCTCGGCGGCTTCTTGCTCTTGCTCGAAGCTGAAGTCCCCCTCCATTTTGATGGGTTTGACTTCACCCGAATCGGTCTCGTCGGTGGCCTCTTGCGTGCCGTAGCTCCAGCGGCAGGCGTTGGTGCAGGTGCCCTGGTTGGGGTCGCGGCGGTTGAAGTAGCCCGACAACAGGCAGCGGTCCGAATACGCAATGCACAGCGCGCCGTGCACGAAGACTTCGAGCTCCATGTCGGGGCATTCCTGGCGGATTTTTTCGACTTCGTCCAGGCTCAATTCGCGGCTCAAGATGATGCGGGCCACGCCCATTTTTTGCCAAAACTTGACCGCCGCCCAGTTGACGGTGTTGGCCTGCACCGACAGGTGAATGGGCATCTCGGGCCATTTCTCACGCACCATCATGATCAGGCCCGGGTCGGCCATGATCAGGGCGTCGGGCTTCATGGCGATCACCGGCTCGATGTCGCGCAGGTAGGTGCGCACTTTGTCGTTGTGCGGCAGCAGGTTGCTGGTGACGAAGAACTTTTTGCCCCGGGCGTGGGCTTCGGCAATGCCGATGCCGATCTGCTCCAGCTTGAATTCGTTGTTGCGCGCGCGCAGGCTGTAGCGGGGTTGGCCTGCGTAAATTGCGTCGGCGCCAAAGTCGTAGGCGGCGCGCATTTTGTCGAGCGAGCCAGCCGGCAATAAAAGTTCAGGGGATTTGATCGTCGTCATGCCCTCTATTGTCCAATTTTTGAGACTTCACTCACCTTACGGGCACAATCGATGCATGACTTTTGAGGCAACAGACATCCTGGTGGCGGGTGGCGGCATTGGCGGCTTGGCCGCTGGCTTGGCGCTCGCGCGAACGGGGGCTTCTGTGCGCTTGATCGAGCGCGCTGACCACTGGGGCGAGGTGGGCGCAGGCATCCAAATTGGGCCCAATGTGACCCGCATCCTGCATAGTTGGGGCTTGGCGTCTAAGCTGGCGCAGGTGGCTGCCTTCCCAAAACAGTTGCAAGCCCGCGACGCCCGCACGGGCCAAGTGCTCGGGACTTTGCCGCTGGGCGAGCGCGCTGAGCGCCTTTACGGCGCGCCCTACGCCTGCATCCACAGAGCTGACCTGCATGGCCTGCTGTTGGCTGCGGCGCAGCGCCAAGGGGTGGATTTGCAGCTGGGTCAACGCGGGTCGGGCGTTCAGGTGCAAGGCGATCAAATAGAAGTGCAGACCGACCCAGGCGAACGCTGGAAGGCCACGGCGCTGATCGGCGCTGACGGTTTGTGGAGCCGCACCCGAGCCGAGCTCGGGTTGACCGATGCACCCCGGTTTTCAGGGCACTTGGCCTACCGCGCCTTGGTGCCCCAAGACAGCTTGCCCGCGCATTTGCGCAGCGACCAGGTCATGGTCTGGATGGGGCCACGCCTGCATGTGGTGCATTACCCGGTGCAGGCCGGGCGTGGCCTCAATGTGGTGGCGATTGTCCATGGTGACCTGCCCGCCGATGCGCAAAGCTGGGACGCCATGGCGCAACCCGCCAGCCTGTTTCAGGCCTTGGAACCTGTGGCGACGGAGTTACAAGAACGTTTGCAGGCCATGCAGGGCTGGCGTTTGTGGGCCTTGCATGACCGTCCACCTTTGAGCGGTGCCGCCCAGATGGCGCAAGGCCATGTGGCTTTGCTGGGCGATGCCGCGCACCCGATGCGGCCTTACTTGGCGCAAGGCGCGGGCATGGCGATCGAAGATGCGAATGCCTTGGCCGATGCTTGGATCGGGTCAGGCAGTGTGCCCGAACGTTTGCAGCGCTATGCCCAAGTGCGCTGGCAGCGCAATGCCCGTGTGCAGGCCAGGGCGATCCGCAATGGTGAAATTTTTCATGCCCAAGGGCCTGTGGCTTGGGGCCGCAACGCGACCATGCGTTTGCTGGGCGAGCACGTCATGGACGTGCCCTGGCTGTACGCGGGCCCCTGAAATGGCCAGGCCCTGGGTGGCTTGATCAGAGCGCGTCCAGCTCGCGGTGGCGCTTGAGCGTGAGCCAGCGGGACTTGAAAGCCTCGGCCAGTTGCTCTACCAAAAACACCGAGCGGTGCTGGCCACCCGTGCAGCCAATGGCCACCGTCACGTAACTGCGGTGGTCTTTTTCGATCACCGGAATCCACTGCAACAAAAAGTCCTGGATCTGCTTTTGCATGCGCTCGACCTCGGCCGATTGGCGCAGGTAGTCCTGCACCGGGGCGTCCCGACCCGTGAGGGGTTTGAGCGCGCTTTCGTAGTGTGGGTTGGGCAGCATGCGCACATCGAATACGTAGTCGGCATCGGTGGGGATGCCGCGCTTGAACGCAAACGACTCAAACACCAGGGTCAGCTGCGAAGAGGGGGTGCCGACCATGCTCTTGACGTAGGTCTGCAGCTGGGCCGAGCGCAGCAAGCTGGTGTCGATCACATGGGCACGTTCGCGCAGGTTGGACAGCAGGTCACGCTCGAACTGGATGGTTTCGATCAGCAGTTTTTCGCTTTGCGGTTTGGACTCGCCCGACAGCGGGTGTTTGCGCCGGGATTCTGAGTAGCGCCTGAGCAAGGTGTCCGAGGTGGCGTCCAGAAAAATCGACTTGACCGACATGCCCATGTCCCGCAAGGCGTTGAGTTGCTCGGGCATCAGGTGCAAAGACGCGGCACTGCGCACATCGATGGCGATGGCCAAGCGCAATTCTTTTTGTTGTTCTTCGAGCTGCACAAATGAGATCAGCAACTCGGGCGGCAGGTTGTCGACGCAGTAGTACCCAGCGTCTTCAAGGGCATGCAGGGCGACCGATTTGCCGGAGCCGGACATGCCGGTGATGAGGATGATGTCCATGGTTCAGCGTTGCGCTGCTTTGCGCGTTGGGGGAGGGGATTGATCGGTCGTGCTGGGGGTGAGCATTTCGCGGGCATGGGCCAGGGTGGTGGCTGAGAGTTTTTCACCGCCCAGCATGCGGGCGATTTCACTCACGCGCTCTTCGCCTGTGATGGCGGCCACACCGCTTTGGATCTGGCCTTCGTGCAACCGCTTGCTGACCACCAAGTGGTGGTCGGCGCAGGCAGCGACCTGGGGCAGGTGCGTGACCGCGAGCACCTGACGGTGGCGACCGAGTTGCTTCATCAGGCGACCCACGGTTTCGGCCACAGCGCCACCCACGCCGGAGTCCACTTCGTCAAAGATCAAGGTGCCGGCTTCGCCCAGCTCGCTGGTGGTGACGGCGATGGCCAGCGCAATGCGTGAGAGCTCGCCGCCCGAGGCCACCTTGCCCACGGGGCGTGGCGTGCTGCCCGCGTGGCCCGCGACCAGAAAGCCAATGTCTTCGAGCCCGTGCTGCGCCGGAGCTTCGCTTTTTTGCAGGCTGACCTCAAAGCGGCCGCCTTGCATGCCCAGCTGCTGCATGGCGCTGGTGACGGCCTCGCCCAGAGGCTTGCAGGCTTTCTGACGCTGTTTGGACAATTGCTGTGCCGCTTGCAGGTAGGCCGCTTGCCCAGCTTGTTCGGCCGCTTCCAGGCTTTGCAGGTCGCTGGCGGCATCAAGCTGCATGAGGGCTTGCCGCCACTGGGCCAACACGGCAGGCAGCTCTTCGGGCGGGCGTTTGTAGCGTCGGGCCAGCGAGATCCACTGCCCCAGCCGTTCGTCGAGCCGGGCCAAGCCCTCGGGGTCCAAATCGGTTTTGCGCAGGTAAGTGTGCAGGCTGTGGGCCGTGTCTTCGGCCTGGGCTTGGGCCGAGGCCAACACTTCGGCCAGGCTTTGGAATTCGGGCTCGACAGCGGCCAAATTTTGCAAACTCTGCACGGCCCGAGACAACAGCGCCAAGGCGCCACCACCGTCTTCGCCTTCGAGGCTGGAGGCGGCTTGTTGCGCCGCTTCGATCAGCGCCTGCGCATTGGACAGGCGGCTGTGCTGCTGGTTGAGTTCATCCCATTCGTTGCTGCGCGGCTGGAGCTTGTCCAATTCACCAATTTGCCAAGCCATGCGCTCGCGCTCATTGGCCAGTGTGTCTTGGGCTTGGCGTGCTGCGATCAGGGCGTCTTGGGCCAGTCGCCAAGCCTGCCACGCTGCTTTGACCGGCCGCGTGTCGGCGCCTGCATAAGCGTCGAGCAGGCCACGCACGGCGTCTGGCCGGGTCAGGCTTTGCCAGGCGTGTTGGCCGTGGATGTCCAGCAGCAGTTCGCCCAGTTCGCGCAGTTGCGTGGCGGTGGCGGGGCTGCCATTGATCCAGCCTCGGCTTTTGCCACCGCTGTCGATGGTGCGGCGCAGCAGCAGGGCGTCTTCATTTTCAAACCCTGCTTTCAGCAACCAGGCCGTGGTGGCTGGAGACGCTTCAAATTCGGCGCAAATCTCGCAGCGGCTGGCGCCTTCGCGCACCACGCTGGCTTCAGCGCGCGAGCCCAGCGCCAGTTGCAGGGCATCGATCAGGATGGACTTGCCCGCGCCGGTTTCGCCTGTGAGTGCGCTGAAGCCACTGGACAAGTCCAGGCTCAGCTCGTGCACGATCACGAAGTCGCGCAGGGTGATGTGCGTCAGGGCCACGGCTCAGTTGCCTCCCTCGTTCCAGTGCATTTTTTTGCGCAGCGTGTCAAAGTAGTTCCAGCCCTCGGGGTGCAAAAAACGCACCCTGTGCTCGGAGCGGCGCACGGTGATGCGGTCGCCGATCATCAGCTCGGCCAGCGACTGCATGTCGAAGTTGGCGCTGGCGTAGCGGCCGGACACGATCTCCAAGCTCACCTCAGAGGTCTCGGGCAGCACGATGGGGCGGTTGGACAGGGTGTGCGGCGCAATCGGCGCCATGACCCAGCCGCCAATGGACGGGTGCATCAAGGGGCCGCCCGCAGAGAGTGAATACGCGGTCGAACCCGTGGGGGTCGAAATGATCAAGCCGTCAGCGCGCTGGTTGGCCACAAAACGCCCGTCGACTTCGACGCGCAACTCCAGCATGCCCGAAGTGCCGCCTCGGTTGACCACCACATCATTGAGGGCCAGGGCGTCAAAAACGCAGTGCTGATCACGTACGACCTTGGCGTGCAGCACGCTGCGCTCATCGACCTGGTAGCGGCCTTGCAGCATGGGGGCCAGGGTGTCCTTGTAGCCGCCAATGGGAATGTCGGTGATGAACCCCAGTCGCCCTTGGTTGATGCCGATCAGCGGCAGGCCGTGGCTGGCCATCTGTCTGCCCACGCCCAGCATCGTGCCATCGCCGCCGATCACCAGCCCCAAGTCGCATTGCGTGCCGATCTGCTCCATGCTCAGGGCCGGGTAGCCGCCAAGGCCTGTGTGAACGGCGGTGTCCTTGTCCAGAACCACTTCGCAGCCTTGGCGTGCCAAGAACTGCGCCACGTCGTCGAGCACCTTGCGGGAACTCTCCAAAGCGCCCCCGGTGACGGTGGCGTGGTACTTGCCAAACAGCGCGACATGACGGAATTTGGATTTCATGGGCAAATTACATCATTAAAATGAGTCCATGCTCGATGAACGTGCCAAGTTATTGCTCAAAGCGCTGGTCGAACGCTATATCTCCGACGGCCAGCCTGTGGGGTCCCGGACTTTGTCCAAGTCCTCGGGCCTGGACTTGTCTCCAGCGACCATCCGCAACGTCATGTCCGACCTGGAAGAGTTGGGGCTGATCGCCAGCCCCCACACCTCGGCCGGACGCATCCCGACCACGCGGGGTTACCGTTTGTTTGTGGACACCATGCTCACCGTGCAGCGCGATGATTTGCCAACCCCCGCCCTCACGCCAGACCAGCCGCAGCGGGTGATTGCCAGTGCGGCCCAGCTCTTGTCCAACTTGTCGCAGTTTGTGGGGGTGGTGATGACACCGCGCCGGGCCTCGGTGTTCCGGCACATTGAATTCATACGCTTGTCCGAGCGCCGTCTGCTGGTGATCATCGTGTCGCCCGAAGGCGATGTCCAAAATCGGATTTTGTTCACCGACACCGATTACACGCAAAGCCAGTTGGTGGAGGCGTCCAATTACCTCAACACGCACTTTGCCGGCATGGCGATCGAGCAGGTGCGGGGCCGTGTTCAACAAGACCTGATCAAGCTGCAAGGTGAAATCGCGGCCCTGATGCATGCGGCCGTGCAAGTGAGCACCGAAGCCCTGACCCAAGACCAAAACGAAGTGGTCATTTCAGGCGAACGCAATTTGCTTTCTGTGAGTGACTTCTCTGGTGACACGGTGCACTTGCGCCGGGCTTTTGATTTGTTCGAGCAAAAAACCCAGCTGATGCGCCTGTTGGATGTCTCCAGCCAAGCCGAAGGCGTGCGCATTTTCATTGGCGGCGAAAGCCAGATCGTGCCCATGCAAGAACTCTCGGTCGTGAGTGCGCCCTACGAGGTCGACGGCCAGATTGTTGGCACCCTCGGGGTCATTGGCCCGACCCGCATGCCTTATGACAAGATGATCCAGATCGTGGACATCACTTCGCGGCTGGTCAGCAACGCGCTGAGCCAGTCCAAGTGAAGCTTTCAGGCCCACTACAATCACGGCTTCGGTTGGGGCGTTAGCTCAGTTGGTTAGAGCAGAGGACTCATAATCCTTTGGTCCACGGTTCAAGTCCGTGACGCCCTACCA
>CANBTZ010000139.1 GCA_947372495.1 Comamonadaceae bacterium
CATGCGGCAAAGCATAGCAGCCTGTGGCGGTTGGCGCAGCCTTGCCGACGGGCGTGATCAGCGGTGCGCGGCGCAGATCACAACTGGCTGGGGTTGGCCGCCATGTTGTCGAACTTCTTGAAATACTGCCGGGCCAAAGCCACCAGCTGCTTGTCGGTTGGGTGGTCGGCCGCGATGTTGTCCACGATCCGTTGGGCCGTGGCGCTGTGGTGGTGTTTGCACCATGCCAAAAACTCGGTGCGGGCGGTGCCAGGGCCAGTCAGCAGCACTTCGTGGCTGCCCTGCAAGGCTTGCACCACTTCGGTGAAATAAGCCGCATGGTCGTCTGCCTTGCCCGAGTGCTTGTGGTGGCTGCGGGAATGGATGCGTTGGGACTCGACGTGTTCGCGGTCAAACATCAACACGTGTGACTCGTGGTGGTCGATCCAGACAAGGGCGTGGAAAGTGCTCATGGTCGATTCCTTTTCGGGTCAGTGGGTTTGTTCGAAAGCGGTTTGGCAGCGAATGCAGCGCAGCGCCGCCGGATACGCCATCAGTCGCGCCTCGGGGATGGTGGCGTTGCAGACTTTGCATTCGCCGTAGTGGCCTGCGTCAAGCCGTGCCAGTGCCTCTTCAAAAGCGCCCAGCTCGGCAGTTTCGTGCTCGTTCATGGCGAACTCGTCGTCCCGCTCTGAGATGGCCTGGGCCCGGTTCTCAAAATCGCGCACATCGTGCTCGGCCGCCATGTCGGCGCGAGAGACCAAGCCGCCGCGCTCTTGGGCCATGCGCTGCAGTAGCTCGGCGCGCGCTTGCAAGAGCCGCTCGCGGTGCAGGGAGGGGGTTGGGGTGTCGGATGAAGTCATGGCTTCATCCTAGGCGCCTGGGGTGGCGCGGTATTGATGTGGGTCAATGCCGCCTGCCAAGCGGCGCAAGCCGCTGGCGGGGGCGCAGCGCTGGCCGTGCGCCAGCGAACAGACTCAGCTCTTGGCTTTCATGCGCGCCATCATCAATTCCATATTGGCTTTGCGGTCGGCGTTGATGGTCTGCATGTGGGGGCGCTCGCCCATCATCTTGAGGTACTCGCGGGCAGGCAGCTCTGCCAAAAAGTCTTTGCCGTAAATCAGCTTGGTGGCACCCGAGACCAGGGGCAGGTGCGTGACGGCTGCGCAGTCGGCCAGCGTCAGCGTGTCGCCAGCGACGAATGGCGAAAACTGGGCCAGCTTGGCAAAGGCCGCGACGTTTTTCTCCAGCTGCGCGCCGACCTTTTCTTTGACCGAGTCGCTCACCTTGCCGCCAAAAAAGGCTTCGGGGTAGAGGTTGCGTGCGACCAGTTCCAGGTGCAGGTCCAAAAACAGTGCCAGCTCGCGCACCTTGGCGGCGGCAAACGGGTCGGCAGGCAGCAGCGGGTTTTGCGGGTACTTTTGCTCGATGTATTCCAGCATCACCGCCGACTCGCACATCGCGCCATCGGGTGTCTTGAGGTAGGGCACTTTGCCCAAGGGGCTCGCCGACGCGTCGGTGGCACCCACCCAGGCCAGCTCTTCTTCAAAGGGCACGCCTTTTTCGAGCAGGGCGAATTTGACCTTGTTGTGGTAGTTGCTGGCTGCAAAGCCGCAGAGTTTGAGCATGGGGTGTCTCCGGTGGTGTGAAAAGTAGAAGCAGGTTAGCGCGTCGCAGCCGCAGCTGGCGTCGCAAAGATGACGTCAAAGGCCAGAGATGGGCCGTGGGACAATCTACTGCATGTCTGCCCTGCAAAACCTGCGCAACGCACACCTCATCACCCGCCTCGTGCTGGTGTGGTTTGCCTTGTTCATTGGGGTCTCGGTGGCATCGCCCTTGGTCAAACCCCAGGCCACCCAGATGGTTTGTTCGGCCATGGGCGGCATGAAGATGGTGATGTCGGACGATGCGAGCGACAGCCAAACGTCTTCTGGCGGCATGGACTGCCCCTTGTGCACCCATGTGAGCGCACCGCCCCCTGTTGTGGTGGTGGGCTTTGAGCCTGTGAGCGCTCTGGCCCATGCCCTGCGCCCCATACCGTCGGCCCACATCGCCTGGCTGACCGGCACCCCGCTGCCGCCGCGCGGCCCGCCTGCACTTTCCTGAACTTTCGCCTTGACGCCGCCGCGGTGAACGCCGCCTGGCCGCGTCGTTCGTGTTTCGTTTTCAGGAATTTTCATGCGCAAAACCCGCATCGCCTTGGGCCTGGCCCTGGCTTACCCTTTCGTCATCTCTGCCCAACAAACCAACAACGCCCCCAGCAAAGAAGTGGGCGTGGTCACCATCGTCAGCCAACAACCCACCTCACTGCCCACGCATATCCCCGCCACGATGGAGGGCATCACGGCCGCGCAGATCGAGCAGAACATCAACGCCACCGACAGTGAAGATGCGCTCAAGTATTTCCCCAGCCTCTTGGTGCGCAAGCGCTACAACGGCGACTACAACCACGCCATCTTGTCCAGCCGCGCCTCGGGCACGGGCAACAGCACCCGCTCGGCGGTGTATGCCGACGGCATTTTGCTGAGCAACTACTTGGGCAACGGCGTCAGCGGCCTGAGCTTTCCGCCGCGCTGGGGCATGGTCACGCCAGAAGAAATCGAGCGTGTGGACGTGATGTACGGCCCGTTTTCTGCGGCTTACCCGGGTAACTCGGTGGGCGCGGTGGTCGAGTACACGACCAAAATGCCCGAGAAACTCGAAGGCTCGGTCAAAGTGGGCTACGCCCACCAACCCTTTGACCTGTACAACACCCACGCCACTTATGGTGGCTGGCAGTCCAGCGCGTCCTTGGGCAGCCGCTCGGGTGATTGGTCGTGGTTTGTCAACTTGAACCACACCGACAGCAAAGGCCAGCCTCTGACCTTTGCCACACGCACCGTGAGCACGGGCACGCCTGGCGCTGCAGGTATGGCGGTGAGCGGTGCCGTTGCAGGTTTGAACAGTGCGAATGTGCCTTGGCAAATCTTGGGTGCGGCCACGCAGTACCACACGGTGCAGGACCATGCGAAGGTCAAAGTCGCTTATGACTTCAGCCCCACCGTGCGTGCCACGTATTCCTTGGGCATCTGGCAAAACACGTCTGAAGGCCGACCACAGTCTTATCTGACGAACGCCGCAGGGCAGTCGGTCACCAGCGGCATCATCAACATCGATGGCCGCAGCTACGCGGCGCTCACGGG
The DNA here is from genome assembly GCA_947372495.1 of Comamonadaceae bacterium. GTDB lineage: Bacteria > Pseudomonadota > Gammaproteobacteria > Burkholderiales > Burkholderiaceae_C > Limnohabitans_A. The sequence goes on from CANBTZ010000139.1 coordinate 3,162, forward strand.
CGGTGACTTGCCCCTGACCAATGAAAAGCTCAGCCACACCCTGCACGGCCTGTCGATCAAGAGCCGCACGCAAGGCACCTTCGACTGGGAAGTGGCCGCCAGCCTGTACGACTACGGCTCGGACACCAAGCGCCAGAATGCTGGCAGCAACACCTTGCCCAACGCCGCAGCAGGTGGCGCTGGCACCATTGCCGACGGTTCGGGCACGGGTTGGAACAACCTGGCTTTGCGTGGCACTTGGCGCCCGCAAGGCCAAAAAGGCGTGAAGGGCGAGCACGTTGTGGATTTTGGCGCGCAGCAAGACAGCTACAAGCTGCGCTACCTGACCTCCAACATCGCAGGTAACTGGACCACCGACGCTGCAGGCAGCGTGGCCAGCGAAGTGGGCGGCCGCACCCAGCTGCAAAGCCTGTACGCGCAAGACACTTGGCGCTTTGCCCCTGACTGGCGCGCCGTACTGGGCTTGCGGGCGGAACACTGGAGCGCCACGCAAGGCTTGACGCGCTTCTCGGCCAGCAGCAGCCAAGCTTTTGCAGACCGCAGCGAGCACCACCTGTCGCCCAAAGCGGCCTTGTCCAAACAGATCGCCGAGGACGCCTTCCTCAAATACGCCGTGGGCCGCGCCGTGCGCATGCCCACCGTGAACGAGCTGTACGGCGCCACTTCGACCACCAACTCGCAGTACATCAACGACCCGAACCTGCGTCCTGAAAAATCGTGGACCCAAGAGCTGAGCTACGAGAAGAACCTGGACAAAGCCCAGTGGCGTCTGACGGCATTTGCCGAAGACACACAAGACGGCATTTATTCGCAGTCGGTGGTCGACCCCGCTGCGGGAAACAAGACCATCAGCCGCGTGCAAAACGTGGACCGCATCCAGACCCGTGGCTTGGAGGGCGCCTTCACGGTGCAAGGTCTTGGTCTTGCGGGGCTCGATCTGACGGGCAGCGTGACCTATGCCGACTCGGTGATTCAGGCCAATCAGGGCTTTGTGGCCACACCCGGCGACACCCTGGGAAAAATGCAGCCCAACATTCCCAAGTGGCGAGCGACTTTGCTGGCGGCTTACCGCTGGAACGCGGCTTGGACCAGCTCGGTGGCGGTGCGATACAGCGGCCAACAGTTCCGCACGCTCAACAACTCGGATGTGAACGGTTACGCCTACATGGGCGTGAGCCCCTTCACCACCATGGACGTTCGCACCCGTTGGCAAATCACGCCCAAGCTGGTCGCCGCCTTTGGCATCGACAACCTGAACAACGACAAGTACTGGAACTTTCACCCCTACCCACAGCGCAGCTACACAGCTGAGCTGAAGGCCCATTTTTAAAGGACACCGACCATGAAACTTTTCAATCCCCTCTTGTGCGCCATGGTGGCTCTCTTGGGCTCAGGTCTGGGTTGGGGGGCTTCGGCCCACACCGTGCTCGAGTACCAGGTGGCCACCGCTGGCCAAAGCTACAAAGCCACCTTCAAGGTGGGCCACGGTTGCGGCGCGTCACCCACACGGCAGATCGTGGTCGACATCCCGGCGGGCGTGCAGGGCGCCAAGCCCATGCCCAAGGCGGGCTGGCGCCTGGAGGTGACCCGCGACAAGCTGGCGCAGCCCTACACCAGCCATGGCCGCACCATCACCGAAGACGTGACCCGCATCAGCTGGACTGCCAAAACGGCCGATGACATGCTGCCCAACGGCCACTACGACGAATTCGTGCTGGTGGGCACCTTGCCTGCGCAAGCAGGGGTGATGTACTGGCCGGTGCAGCAGCTGTGTGAGCAAGGCCGAATGGATTGGACGGAGGTGCCCAAGCCAGGGCAAAAGCTGTCGGACCTGAAATCGCCCGCTGCCCTGCTCGAAGTCATGCCCAGCGCAGGTGCAGCTGCACACGCGCACTGACTTGCCCCATGACTTTCACGCGGATCGAAGACAATCCCTCTACACAAGGACACCCATGAACAACACTTTCAAACGAATCGCAGCCTTGATGGCCGGCCTTTGCATCGCTGGCGTCGCCTTGGCCCAAGTCAAGGTCGAGGGCGGTTGGGCTCGCGCCACCGTGCAGGGCCAAAAGGCCACGGGCGCTTTCATGAAACTCACTGCACCCCAAGCCACCCGTTTGGTCGGGGTGTCCACACCCGTGGCGGGTGTGGCCGAAGTGCACGAAATGAAGATGGACGGCTCGGTCATGCAAATGCGCGCCATCCCTGCGCTGGACCTGCCCGCCAACCAAGCCGTTGAGCTCAAACCCGGCAGCTACCACCTGATGCTGATGGACCTCAAAGCCCCATTGCTGAAAGACAGCAGCGTCGCCCTGACCTTGATCTTCAAGGACGCCAAAGGCGTGGAAACCAAGCAGCAGGTGAGCGTGCCTGTGACCACGGGCATGCCGCAGGGCCACGGCGACCACAAGCATTGATGCCCAAGCGCAGTCGTTCACGGCAAGCCGCCCTGTGTGGGGCGGCTTTGTTTTTGGGGACTGCGCTGCCCGGGGTGAGCCACGCCGAGGTGGTGCCCACCATCGACATCCGCGCCCGCGCCGAAGACCTGGCGGGTGTCGCACAAGCCGCCAGCGAGGGCGTGGTCTCGGCCGAGCGGCTGGCGCTGGTGCCGCTCTTGCGCCCCGGCGAGGTGCTGGAGATGGTGCCAGGCTTGCTGGTGACCCAGCATGCGGGCGATGGCAAGGCCAACCAATATTTTTTACGCGGCTTCAACCTGGACCACGGCACCGACTTCGCCACATCGGTCGCAGGGGTGCCGGTCAACATGCCCAGCCACGCGCACGGGCAGGGCTACACCGACCTGAACTTTTTGATCCCCGAGCTGGTGCAGCAGGTGCGCTACCGCAAGGGGCCGTACTTTGCCGAAGACGGTGACTTCGCTTCGGCTGGCTCGGCGCGCATCGACCTGCGCCGCAGCTTGGATGCGGGCCTGGCCCAGCTGACGGTGGGGCCGGGCGGCTACGCGCGCACCTTGCTGGCCGATGCGACCCCACCCCGTTCTGATGCGGCGGGTCAATGGCTGTACGGCGTGGAGCTGTTCCACAACAACGGCCCTTGGACCGTGCCCGAGAACTACCGCAAGCTCAATGGTCTGCTGCGCTACAGCGAAGGCACGGCCGCGCAAGGGCTCACGCTCACGGCCATGGCCTACCAAGGCCGTTGGACCTCGACCGATCAGGTGCCGCAGCGTGCGCTGAATCAGGGCTTGATTGGTCGCTACGACAGCCTGGACCCGACGGCAGGCGGCGTCACACAGCGTTACAGCCTCTCGGGCGAATGGACGCAGGTGCAGGACGGTGTGCACCGCAAAACCGAGTTGTGGGCGCTGCAGTCGGCGCTCGAGCTGTGGTCCAACTTCACCTATTGCCTGAGCGATGCCCAAGCGACGTGCCCGGTGGGCGACCAGTTCCAGCAGGCCGAGCGGCGCACGGCCGCAGGCGGTGCGCACAGCCGCCACTGGGCCAGCACATGGCAAGGTTTGGACGTGCGCCACGCTTGGGGCGTGCAGGCCCGTGCCGACGATTTGGCCCCGGTGGGTCTGTACCGCACGCACCAACGCGAGCGCTTGGGCACGGTCCGCGAAGACCGCGTGCAGCAGCAAAGCCTGGGCTTGTGGGCCGAGAGCGAGCTGCGCTGGAACGACTGGCTGCGCACCACAGCGGGTGTGCGTGGCGATGCCTATCGGTTCAAGGTCCAGTCGAATCTGGCCGCCAACAGCGGGCAGGCGCAAAGCGCCTTGCTCTCGCCCAAACTGTCGGTGGTGCTGGGGCCTTGGCGCGGCTCAGAGTTTTACGCCAACCATGGGCAGGGTTACCACTCCAACGATGCCCGTGGCACCACCTTGCGCGTGGACCCGGCAGACCCCGCAAGCGCGGTGCAGTCCGTGTCGCCCTTGGTGCGCACCCGGGGCGAAGAAATCGGTCTGCGCAGCGAATGGCTGCCCGGCTGGACATCGACGCTGGCCTTGTGGCAGCTGCGCATGGCGTCGGAGTTGCTGTTTGTGGGCGATGCGGGCACCACCGAGCCCTCGCGACCCTCGCGGCGGCGTGGTGTGGAATGGCACCATTTCGTGGCACTCAACGCGCACTGGGCGATCGACGCCGATCTGGCCTGGTCGCAAGCCCGATTCACCGATGGCGATCTGGCGGGCCCTTACATTCCCGGTGCTGCCAGCACCACGGCCAATCTGGGTTTGAGCTGGGACGGGCAAGGTCCGTGGTCGGGCGCG
>CANBTZ010000140.1 GCA_947372495.1 Comamonadaceae bacterium
ACGCCCTATACCCGTTCGACAGCGCATTCTGCAGGCTGGCAGTGGCGCATTCCACTGCAACACCGTACCGGCAATGGCCATGTGTACTGCAGCCAGTACATCAGCGACGATGAGGCCGCATCTGTGCTGTTGACCAATCTGGACGGCAAGGTTTTGGCCGATCCCAGACCCGTACGCTTCACCACAGGCATGCGCAAAATGGCATGGAACAAAAACGTGGTGGCCATTGGTCTGTCTAGCGGATTTTTAGAGCCCCTCGAATCGACCAGCATCCATTTGATCCAGAACTCCATCTCGCAGCTGGTGGAATTCTTTCCCGACCAAAGTTTTAACCCCACGCAGATCGCCGAATTCAACCGACAAAACCGTTTTCAAATGGAGCGCCTGCGCGACTTCATCATCCTGCATTACCACGTCAACCAACGGGATGACTCCGCGTTCTGGCAAGCCTGCGCTCACATGTCCATTCCGGACACGCTGAAACACAAGATTGATCTGTACAAAACCACTGGGCGCGTGCTCCGCGTTGACAACGAGTTGTTTGCCGAAGACGGTTGGTTGCAAGTCATGGAAGGGCAAAACCTTGCCACGCAAAGTTACCATCCGCTGGTAGATTTGCAATCTGAAGACAGCATCCAAGAATACTTGGAAAGTGTGCGCGAGGTCATCGCCAAATGCGTGAGCGTGATGCCGAACCATGCAGACTTCATTGCACAGTATTGCGCATCACAAAAGGTCAGTATGTAAGTCAAATCAGACGTGAGCGGGCACAGATTCGCCACGTCCTTTTTTCAATCAGGGAGGAAACATGAACACATCGTTCAAAGCGTGGCGCCGACATGTGCTGTATGCGTTAGCTGCACTGCTGCCATTTGGGACTGTTGCACAAACATCCGAAATCACAAAAACCACAGCACCAATTGAGGCATTCTTTCAGGAGCCACATTTTGGCAATGCTGCCCTGTCACCCGATGGGCAAAAGGTGGCATTCAAACTGCGTATCAAGGACAGCCGAGCCAAGCTTGTCATATTGGATCTGGCCACACAGACCCCGACAGTAGTGGCCTCGTTCCAGAACGAATCTGTGGGTACATTTGCTTGGGTTAATGACCATCGACTGGTGTTCAATCTGGCATCCTGGCTCAAACCTGTTGGACAAAGAGACATCAATGCGGGTTTGTTTGCCGTAGATGCCAATGGCGAGCGGTACAAACAACTGGTCGAAACCATTGGGAGCCAAGTTAAAAACGGCGATGGTACCGAGTTGCTGCCACAGTGGACCCAACTGCTCAGGACTTCCAGCCGTCAAACAGGCGACGACATCTGGGTCACTGTGACCGAGGCCTACGACAAGAAGTTCGGTGCGGATTACCGCCGGGTGCGAAAACTCAACACCGTCAACGGGCGCTGGAGCGAAGTCGATGCCCCGCAACATGCAGCGCACTGGGTCTTCGACGCACAGGATGAATTGCGGGCGGCCACCGAGTCACGCGATGGGCAACTGAAAATGTGGCTTCGCGAACCGAGGCAAGCTTGGAAGACTGTGGCCACAATGGACAGTCTGTCCCACACACTCTATCCCACACACATGGACGCACAAGGACAGCTGTACGTCGTCAGCGACCAAGGGCAAAACACGGTGGGCCTTTACACCTGGAACTTTGAAACGAACAAGCCCAACGATAAACCGGTGCTGCACAGCAGGTCATTTGACCTGTATCCGAGTCCGGTGGTCAGCGGTGAGCAAGTTCAAGGCTGGCGTTACACCGTCGATGCGCCCGTGACGCAATGGTTACACCCGAATGCACAGGCTTTGCAGGACACCATCGACAAGGCCCTGCCTCACACCGTGAATGTGCTGTCCACCGGGGTGCGCTCCACATCGCCGCATGTACTGGTCCAGACCTTTTCTGATCGCAACGCGGGCACCACGCTGGTTTTCAACAAAGATACCCAGAAATTTATCCGTCTGGGTGATGCGCGTCCGGACCTGCGCGGGCAGGCCATGGCCAGTATGGACTTCGTGCACTACAGCGCGCGCGATGGTATGAGCATCCCCGCCTGGCTGAGCCTGCCCGCAGGCAGCACCAAAAAGAACCTGCCACTGCTGGTGTACGCCCACGGCGGGCCCTGGGTGCGCGGGCAAAGTTGGGGATGGCATGCCGATGTGCAGTTTCTCGCCTCACGCGGGTATGCGGTGCTACAGCCCGAGTTTCGCGGCAGCACCGGCTTCGGTGGCAAGCACTTTCAAGCCGGCTGGAAACAATGGGGCCAGGCCATGCAAAACGACCTGGCAGACGGCGCAAAATGGGCCATTGCCCAAGGCATTGCTGACCCCAAACGCATCTGCATCATGGGTCCCAGCTATGGTGGTTACGCCACCCTGATGGGCTTGGTCAATGATCCAGATCTTTTCCGCTGTGGCATCAATTGGATCGGCGTGACCGATCAGCAACTCATGTACTCCGTCAACTGGAGTGATACAACAGAACAGACCAAAACCTTTGGCCTGCCTCGCCTGATGGGCGATTCGATCAAGGACGCCAATATGCTGAGGACTTACTCTCCTCTGTTGCAAGCTTCCCGAATCAAAGCCCCCTTGCTGATGGCCTATGGCGGCAAAGACGAGCGCGTTCCTCTGGCGCATGGCGAAAAAATGCGCGACGCCCTCAAGACCCACAACTCCCATGTCGAGTGGGTGGAATACCCCGATGAAGGCCACGGGTTCGTGGACCTCAAAACGCAAATCGATTTCTGGCAACGGGTAGAGAAATTTTTGGCACGGCACCTGGCCGCCACACCTTGATCCGTTACCCTGGTTGCGGTCAATAGAAAAGCCCTGCAAGCATCGATGCCCATCACCCATCAGGCACTGCTGCAAGCCCGTACGCTGGACTTTCAGGTCGTGACGATCTCGTAAGCCCACGGTGCGAGTGCGAACTCCAACTGCTGGGCTTGCCCCGTCAGATTCACCGTGACCCGCACTCGCCGACCGTCCCGCTGACGCTGAAAACGGATCACGCCATGGTGACCTGACTGCAGGATCTCGACCTCGCCACCCGCTGCACCGTTGCGCAAGGCGGGGTGTTCCTTTTTGAGCTGCAACAAGCCTGCGTAAAAGTCAGCGTGCTGAAAATCGTCCCAGTCGATCACATCCTTCTCGAAAAACTGCAGCTGCTTGGTCAATCCCGACTCCTGGCCGCTGTAGATCAGTGGCATGCCGGGCAGGGTGGCGGCCAGCACCGCCATGGCCCTGAAAGCATCACCGTAATGTGCGGCATCATGACCGTGCCATGAATTGGTGTCGTGGTTGGCGGTGAAGGTCATGCGGTAGGCATCTGCCGGATACACCTTGTCGGGCTTCTCCAGGTAATGGCGCAGGTCACGCGCATCGGCCTGGCCCTTTACGATTTTTTTCAGCACTTCGTACAGCGACCAGTCGTAGGTCATGTCAAACGCTTTGGCGTGCAGCCCCGGGTCGGCCCACTCGGCAAGCATGAACACGGGTTTGACCTGCTCCATCTGCGCGCGCGCCTGCTCCCAAAACGGTGTGGGCACCAGACCCGCCACGTCGCAGCGAAAGCCGTCAATGTCCGCTTCGCGCAACCAGTGCCGCATTGCTTCGGTCATGGCAGGCCACAGGCTCGGATTCTTGTAGTCAAGGCCACAGACATCGGACCAGTCTTCGATCTCGGTGCCGTTGTCGTACAAGTAGCTGTGAATCTCACCCTGGTCATTCTTCAGGTACCACTCGGGCTGCTGCTGTGTCCACACATGGTCCCAAGCGGTGTGGTTGGCCACCCAGTCCAGAATCACCTTCATGCCCAATGCGTGGGCTTGCCGCACCAGAGAGCGAAAGTCGGCCATGGTGCCGAACTCGGGGTTGACTGCCGTGTAGTCGGCGATGGCGTAGTAGCTGCCCAGCCCCCCCTTGCGCTTGAGCTGACCAATCGGCTGGATCGGCATGAACCACAGGATGCTCACCCCCATTTTTTGAAGGCGTGGCAAGTGCGCGGCCATCGCAGTCAGCGTGCCTTCAGGGGTGTATTGACGGACATTGACTTCGTAGATGTTGGCGTTGCGTGACCAGTCCACGTGCGGAAAAAGGTTCATGAAAAAATGACTCATTCAAAAGGAAATAGGCGCTGCGCTCTGACTGCTTCGGTCAAGGCGTTCCCCAGACCCACCCGCCTACGGGAGGCACCGTCAGCGTCATGCGCGAGCCCTGCACATCCACCGCGCCAGATCCCCACCACAACTTGCCGGACTTGCCGCGCAAGGCAGGCGGCACATCCACAGTCACGGTTTGGGCCTGCTCGCTGTTGTTGTAGGCCATGAGGGCTACTTGATGGCCGTGCTGACGCGCCAGCACCACCAGCTGCGGCGTGCTCAGCAGCGGGGCCTGCAAAACGCCCCGACGCAACACAACCTGTTTGTGGCGCAATTGAAGCAAGGCCTTGAAGTCGGTGCGCAAGGCCAGGTCCGGCTGTCCGCCCTGGTCCGCCCAGGGGTAAGGCATGCGGTTGTAAGGGTCGTCACCCCCGCTCAAGCCCACTTCGTCGCCGTAGTAGACCGTGGGCGAGCCGGGCAGCGTCATCTGCACCAAGGTGGCCAAGCGCAGCTTTTGTTTGGCCTGTTGCAGGGCTTGTGGTGACGCGCCCAGGGGACCACCCAGCACATGCAGGGCGCGCGCCTGGTCATGGCTCGACAACAAGTTCATCAGCGCATGGAACGCCTGCCGTGGGTAGGCTTCGCGCAGGTGCTCCAGATTGGCCACCAACTTGCGGGCATCGCTGCCGTTGGCAAAGTCCAGCACTGCATTGCGCAGCACATAGTTCATGGTGGAGTCAAAGGTGTCGCCCAACAGGTATTTAGACGCATCGAACCAGGTCTCGGCGATGGTGATGGCGTCGGGCCGTGTCTGCTTGACCGCCTGGCGCCACTCGCGCCAGAAATCATCGGGCACCCAGGGGGCCACGTCCATGCGCCAGCCCGCAGCACCTCGGCGCAACCAGCTGCGGGTCACCGAGTCCTTGTCACCATACGCGAACCTGCGCCAGCTGGGCGATGCCTTGTCGAGTTCAGGCAGATCACTCACGCCCACCCAACCCTTGAACTGCTTGTCGGGTTCGGTCTGCGAGGCATCCAGGGTGAACCAGCTGGCGTAAGGCGAGTCGGCATGGATGCGGCCATTGGCAAAGGCACCTTGGTCCTGCGCGCTGTGGTTGCCAAAGCGGTCAAAGTAGCGCGAGTCGGCCCCCACATGGTTGAGCGAAGCGTCGGGGATGATCCGGATGCCCCGCTTGGCCGCCTCGCGGGTCAGGCGCGTGAAATCGGCATTGGTGCCAAAGGACGGGTCAATCTGGTGGTAGTCGGCCGTGTCGTACTTGTGGTTGCTGGCAGCCTTGAACACGGGCGTCATGTAAATCGCGTTGGCGCCGAGGTCGCGGATGTCGTCGAGCTTGGCCAGGATGCCTTCCAGATCGCCCCCAAAGAAGTCGTTGTTGTAATGCGCGTCCGAACCATCGCCCGTGCCGGGTTTGAAGGGCCGTTCACTCCAGCGGCCATGCACCTCGATGCCATGGTCCTGGTACTTGCGCTCGCCCACTTTCGGGTCATTGGCCAGGTTGCCATTGCGAAAGCGTTCGGGAAAGATGAAGTAATACACCGCGTCTTGCGCCCAGGCGGGCACCTGAAAGGCCGGGTCGTACACCGTGACGCGAAAGCGCCGCACACGCCGCGCCTCGACGATGGGCAGGCTCACTTGCCCCAGACCGCCACTGCCTTTTTCCTGGGTCCAGTAAATCGGCTCGGCGTTGTTCTGGTAAACGTACTTCACCCCCCCGATCAGGACTTCAAACCAGTAGCCATAAATGGCTTTGTCGTTGAATCGGTGACTGGCCTTGAACAATTCGTGCGCACCCGCCGAGGTGCGCTGCATGTCGATGCGCGTGAGGTTGCGGTAGTCGAGCACCTCTTGGTTGCCTTCGAGGCGGCGCACATCGAGCACCAGCGTGGCCTGCTGCACGCCGGGCAAGGCCTTGAGCGCCCAACGCACGGTCTGGTTCTGCGGCACCGCACCAAAGGGGCGACGGTAAGCCAGATCACGCGAATCGTGGTGCAGGCTGAGCGCCACCTTGTCGGTCACTGGCTGCTGGCGTGGATCGACAAAATGCGGCGCCTGCACCTGCAACTGTGCATTCGCGCCCTGCCAGGTCAAACGCAAAGTGTGCGCCCCCGAAAAAACATGTTTGGCGCCCGGCACACCCGGCTTGTCGGGGGCCATGAGCACGGCATCCTGAGATGCACCCGATACCGGACTGGACCAACTGTGCCCCGCACTCCACTGCGCATCGGCCAGTTTGAATTCATGCTCGCCCTGCAAATTCACATTGAGGTAGTAAGCACTGCAGTCCCAGACGAATTCGAAATCGTCTTGCGCGGTCCAGCCGTTCATGCTGCCACGCAGGAAGATCGGCTTCATGCCCACAGGCGCTGCGCTGCAGGTGGCGTTGGTGCCTTGCGCCAGGTTGTCGGGCACCACATTTTGCGCCACAGCGCTTGGGACAAAGGCTGCCCCCATCAGGACCATCAGCCCCACTCGTTCAAACCACACGGTCATTTCTCCAAGGCAAACACCTGCACCGACTGGGCAGGCACGGTGAGCTGGCCAGCGCGCAGTCGCTGCACGCCGCCTGCAGGGTACAAAGGCCGCAGTTGAGCATCGGCGGTCAGCCCATCCAGAGTGAGCGTCGCCGCTTGCTGGGCGTAGTTGATGAGCACCAAGCTGTGCTCACGCCCCATGCGGCGCTGGTAGGCCATGAGCTGCCCTTGCGCCTGTACAAACTCGTATGTACCGCGCGCGATCGACAACCGGCTGTTGCGCAGTGCCAGCATGTCTTTGTAAAAAGCCCAGATGGAATGGGCGCTTTGGACCTGCCCCTGCACATGGTGCGAGCCCAGGTTGCTGGCCAGCGCACGGTATGGCTGGCCCGTGGTGAAGCCGCCGTTGTTCGGGTCGGACGACCAGCTCAACGGGCCGCGAATTTTCGGATCGTCGTTCAGGCCAATGGCCCCGCCCATGCCGATGTGTTCGCCGTAATAAATGAAGGGCGTGCCCGGCAACAGCAGGTAGGTGGCTGCGGCCAGTTTGTAGTGCACCTCGTTGCCACCTACCTGGTCCCACAGCCGCTGCCCGGCGAACTGATCGTGGTTGGAGACAAAGGTGGCCAGGCTGTGGGGGGCCGTGACAAAGTACTGCGCCACTTCCTGAATGGCCTTGGCGTCACCTTTCGCAGCGGGGACGATCTTGCTCTCCAGCCCAAAAGCAAACGAGCC
>CANBTZ010000141.1 GCA_947372495.1 Comamonadaceae bacterium
ACCGCCATGCGCCCGCTCACCGCCGCGCTGGCCGTGCAGGGCGGCGACTTCACCCTCAAAGGCGTGCCCCGCATGCACGAGCGCCCGATTGGCGATTTGGTGGACGCGCTGCGCGAGTTGGGCTGCGCCATCGACTACCTGGGCAACGAGGGCTATCCGCCACTGCGCGTGCGCCAGCCTTCGCTGCAGCTGGACAAGCCCATCCCCGTGCGTGGCGATGTCTCCAGCCAGTTCCTCACCGCCTTGCTGATGGCGCTGCCGCTGGCAGCCCAAGACCGCGCCATCACCATCGAGGTGGTGGGCGAACTCATCAGCAAGCCCTACATCGAGATCACGCTCAACTTGCTGGCGCGCTACGGCATCGCGGTTGAACGCCAAGGCTGGGAACGCTTCGTCATCCCAGCGGGCAGCCGCTACCAGTCACCCGGCACAATCCATGTCGAGGCCGACGCCTCGTCGGCCAGCTACTTCATCGCGTTGGGCGCCATCGCGCAAGGTGACGGCATCCGCATTCAGGGCGTGGGCGCAGACTCGATCCAGGGCGACATCCGCTTCATGGACGCCGCAGCGCAAATGGGCGCCCAAATCACCAGCGGCCCCAACTGGCTGGAGATCCAGCGTGGCGCTTGGCCACTCAAAGGCATCACGCTCGACTGCAACCACATCCCCGACGCCGCCATGACGCTGGCCGTGATGGCGCTGTATGCCGACGGCCCCACCACGCTGCGCAACATCGCCAGCTGGCGCGTCAAGGAAACCGACCGCATCGTGGCCATGGCCACCGAAAGCCGCAAGCTCGGCGCAACCGTCGAGGAAGGCCCAGACTGGATCACCATCCATCCCTTGCCTGCTGGAAAATGGCAACGTGCCAGCATCCACACTTACGACGACCACCGCGTGGCCATGTGCTTCTCGCTGGCGGCTTTCAACGCCGACCAAATCCCAGTGCGCATCGAAGACCCCAAATGCGTGGCCAAGACCTTCCCTGATTACTTTGAGGCCCTGTTTTCGGTGGCACAAACGGCAGCCCACAACATCCCTGTGATCTGCATCGATGGCCCCACAGCCTCGGGCAAAGGGACGCTTGCCAGCCGTGTGGCCGCGCAGCTCGGTTACCACTACCTGGACTCAGGTGCGCTCTACCGCGTCACGGCCCACGCCGCTTTGCAAGCGGGCCTGACGCTGGAAGCGGCCGACGAAGCCCACATCGCCCTGCTGGCCCGCAGCTTGCCCGTGCGCTTTGAAGGCGAGCAAGTGCTGCTGAACAGCGTGGATGTGACCGATGCCATCCGCAGCGAGCAAGGCGGCATGAACGCTTCCAAAGTCTCGGTTTTGCCTGCCGTGCGTGAGGCGCTGGTCGCCTTGCAGCACAGTTTTCAGCGCCTACCAGGCCTCTTGGCCGACGGCCGCGACATGGGCACCGTGATCTTCCCGAACGCCCCTTTGAAGGTGTTTTTGACCGCCAGTGCAGCCCAAAGGGCCGAAAGACGGCATAAGCAATTGATTTCTAAGGGTTTTTCGGCTAATATCGACAGTCTTCGCGCAGATTTGGAAGCGCGCGACGCCCGGGACATGTCCCGCAGTGTGTCGCCCCTCCAGCCCGCGCAAGATGCTTTGCAACTGGACAACTCCAGCCTCTCCATCGAAGACTCGGTGGCGCAGGTTCTGGACTGGTGGCAAAGCAAGAGCCGCTGACCTGTCAGCGGCTCAACAGTGGTCCACACCGCTCCCTTCCGTGCCGACAGGCACACCGGCAGTGTGGGTTGTTCAACCTGACCGCGGTTCACACCGCAAACCAATCGCCACAGTCAGCTCCTGGAAACGACGCATGTCGCGCTCGTCAGTCCTGTTTGTGGATGAGGAAATCACATGTCTGAATCTTTTGCCGCCCTCTTTGAGGAATCCCTGCAACGTACCGAAATGCGCCCTGGTGAAGTCATCACCGCTGAAGTCGTGCGCATCGAACACAGCTTCGTCGTGGTCAACGCCGGTCTCAAGTCCGAGTCCTACGTGCCCCTCGAAGAGTTCAAGAACGACCAGGGTGAAGTTGAAGTCCAGGTCGGCGACTTTGTTTCCGTGGCCATCGGCTCCATTGAAAACGGCTACGGCGACACCATCCTGAGCCGCGACACCGCCAAGCGTTTGGCTTCGTGGTTGTCCCTCGAAAAAGCCCTGGAATCCGGCGAATTCGTCACTGGCACCACCAGCGGCAAAGTTAAAGGTGGCCTGACCGTTTTGGTCAACGGTATCCGCGCCTTTTTGCCCGGTTCGTTGGTGGACACACGTCCAACCAAGGACCTGACACCTTACGAAAACAAGACCTTGGAATTCAAGGTCATCAAGCTCGACCGCAAGCGCAACAACGTCGTGCTGTCACGCCGTGCTGTGGTGGAAGCCTCCATGGGCGAAGAGCGCGCCAAGCTGATGGAAACCCTCAAAGAAGGCTCCATCGTTCAAGGCGTGGTCAAGAACATCACCGAATACGGTGCGTTCGTGGACCTGGGCGGCATCGACGGCCTGCTGCACATCACCGACATGGCATGGCGCCGTGTCCGTCACCCATCCGAAGTGGTCACTGCTGGTCAGGAAATCACTGCCAAGATCCTCAAATTCGACACCGAGAAAAACCGCGTGTCCTTGGGTCTGAAGCAAATGGGCGACGACCCATGGATGGGCGTGAACCGCCGCTACCCACAAAGCACCCGCATGTTCGGCAAGATCACCAACATCGCCGACTACGGCGCGTTTGTGGAACTGGAACCCGGCATCGAAGGCTTGGTGCACGTGTCTGAAATGGACTGGACCAACAAGAACGTGGCCCCTTCCAAGATCGTTGCATTGGGTGACGAAGTCGAAGTCATGGTCCTCGAGATCGACGAAGACAAGCGCCGCATCAGCTTGGGCATGAAGCAGTGCCGTGCCAACCCATGGCAAGAGTTTGCTCAAAACACCAAGCGCGGCGATCGCGTCAAGGGCCCGATCAAGTCGATCACCGACTTCGGCGTGTTCGTGGGCCTGGCTGCCGGCATCGACGGTCTGGTGCACCTGTCTGACCTGTCTTGGAACGAGTCCGGCGAGAACGCTGTGCGCGAATTCAAGAAGGGCCAAGAAGTCGAGGCTTTGGTCTTGGCTGTGGACGTGGACCGCGAGCGCATCAGCTTGGGCATCAAACAGCTCGACTCCGATCCTTTCACTACCTTCACATCCATCAACGACAAAGGCCAGATCGTCACCGGCAAAGTCAAGACTGTGGATGCCAAGGGCGCTGAAATCGACCTGGGCGAAGACATCATCGGCTACCTGCGTGTCAGCGAAATCTCGCGTGACCGCGTGGAAGACGCAAGCCACGTGCTCAAAGTCGGCGACGAAGTCACCGCTGTGGTGGTGAACGTGGATCGCAAGACCCGCAACATCCAACTGTCGATCAAAGCCAAAGACCAAGTGGACCAGCAAGAAGCCATGGCTTCGCTGTCACAACAGTCCAAGAGCGAAAACGCTGGCACCACCAGCCTGGGCGCTTTGCTGCGCGCCAAGCTGGACAACAACTGATCTCGCATCGGTTGTGAACCCATCAAGCCTGCCCTTCGGGGCAGGCTTTTTTTAGGTCTGAATTTTCAGACCCACCTGCTGACCCGCTTTTGCCATGACACGCTCTGACCTTGTTGAAGAACTGGCTGCCCGCTTCTCGCAGTTGACCCACCGCGACGCCGAACTGGCGGTCAAGACGGTGCTCGACGCCATGAGCGATGCACTGGTGCGTGGCCACCGCATTGAGATTCGTGGTTTTGGCAGCTTCTCGATCAACCGCCGCCCCCCCCGCGTGGGCCGCAATCCGCGCTCTGGCGAGAGCGTGATGATTCCCGAAAAGCGCGTTCCCCATTTCAAACCTGGCAAAGCCCTGCGCGAAGCCGTCGATGCAGGCACTCCGGTTGTGCCCCCTGAGTCCGCGCCCAAATGAGGCGCACCGCACGCAGCGCCGCCATGAAGGCCCACTGCCCGTGCCGCTAAAATGAACCCAGGCTTCAAGGTCATCCGATGAAACGATTGCTGCGGCTGCTGCAGTGGCTACTGAAGGCAGCTGTTTTTTTCACCCTCTTTGCTTTCGCGCTGAACAACCAGCAAGAAACGCGGGTCAATTTCTTTTTTGGCACCTACTGGCCTGCCCCCACCGTGCTGGTCGTGTTGACCGCCTTCGCCTTAGGCGTGGCCGTGGGCGTGCTGGGCATGGTGCCGCGCTGGTGGCGTCACCGCCAGGCTGCACGCCAAGCGGTGCAAGCTGCCGAATCGACCCCGACCGCTGAGACCCGCGATGGAACTTGACCTCACCTGGATCCTGATCGGCTTGCCCGTGGCTTTTGGCCTGGGCTGGCTGGCTTCGCGCCTGGACCTGCGCCAGCTGCGCATCAACAACCGCCAAGCGCCTCGCGCCTATTTCAAGGGCCTGAACTACCTGCTCAACGAGCAACAAGACCAAGCCATTGACGCCTTCATTGAGGCGGTGCAAAACGACCCCGACACGTCTGAGCTGCACTTTGCTTTGGGCAATTTGTTTCGCCGCAGGGGCGAATACGACCGCGCTGTGCGCGTGCACGAACACCTGCTCTCGCGTGGCGATCTCAGCGCCGCTGACCGCCAACGCGCGCAGCATGGCCTGGCGCTTGACTTCCTCAAGGCCGGCCTGCTCGATCGTGCCGAAGATGCGCTGCGCAAACTCGAAGGCACCTCTTTTGAAGGCCAGGCCCGCCTGGCACGACTGGCCATTTACGAGCGCTCACGCGAATGGCCCGAAGCCGCCCAAGTGGCCGCTTTGCTGGAGCGTTCCGGCGAAGCCAACTTCAGCGTGCGGCAGGCGCACTACCGCTGCGAACAAGCCCGCGAAGCCTTTGCCAAAGGCGATGCGACCAAGGCACTGAGCATCTTGGTGGAGACCGTGGCTCAAACGCCAGAAGCCCCACGCCCACGCCTCTTGTTGGGGCAGCTGTACTTGACGCAAAACCAAGCAGACAAAGCCTATGCCTGCCTGGCACCGCTGTTTGCGCAGTCCGATCCCAGCGCACCTTTGGCGGCTGATACCCTGGTCAAAGCCGCGCAAAGTGCCCACAAGACCCGCGAAGCCGAATCACTGCTGGTGGCCCATTACCTGCGCCAGCCTTCGATCGATGTGCTCGAAGCATTGACCAGTCTTGAATCGCCCACCGATGCGCACGCGCCTGCGGCGCGCCAGCATTATCTGGACCATCTGCAAAAACACCCTTCACTGATCGCCGCCACGCGCTGGTTGGGCAGTGCAACGGGCGAGCAAGCCGTGCCCGCCGCTGTGCAAAAAGCCCTGGAGGCTGCAACACGCCCCTTGGCCCGTTACCGCTGCGCCGCCTGTGGCTTTGAAGCCAAGGAGCACTTCTGGCACTGCCCCGGCTGCCAAGCTTGGGACAGCTACCCGCCCCGGCGCGTCGAAGAACTCTGAACGCGGTGAGTGGCCCTTTGCGCCCCTGTGCAAAGCGGCAGTTTCATCTCACAATGTCCCTGACTGCCGCAAAAAACGCTGCATCAGGGAGAGGCAAATGAAAACAAGCATCAGCAAGGCCTGCCTGGCCATGATGGGGCTGGCCATGGCCAGCCAGGTTTGGGCACAACTGGAAGTCAACCAAGCCCGGGAAATGGACCTCGATGGCCTGAGCGGGCTGGGGCCCGCCACCACCCGCCAAATCCTCAACGAACGTCAAATCCAACCGTTCAGGGATTGGCCTGACCTGCTGCGCCGCGTTTCAGGCATCGGCCCCAAAAAGGCCGTGCAACTGTCCACGCAAGGTCTTCAGGTCAATGGCGAAGCCTATGTGCCGCCAAGCCCTGCCAAAACCGGTCGCAAAACGCACTAGCGTGCAGCAGGCTTTAGACCCAAGCCACCACCACCGGGCGTGTGAATTTCAAAAATGTCGCCCACCTGCATCTCCACCTGACCAATGTGGCCCATCGTCTCGGTGGCACCATCCTGGCGCACCACACGGTTGATGCCAGGCTGGCCGGGCTCGCCGCCCCACAAGCCAAAAGCTGGATGCACGCGGCCATTTGACAAAATACCGGCGGTCATCGGCTCCAAGAAACGGACACGGCGCACACCACCGTCGCCACCACGCCATTGGCCGGCACCACCCGAGCCCTTGCGCAGGCTGTAACTCTCCAGCCGAACAGGAAAGCGGAACTCCAGCACCTCAGGGTCGGTCAAGCGCGAGTTGGTCATGTGGGTCTGCACCAAGGAGGTTCCGTCAAAGCCGCCGACCTGCTGCCCCTGTGCATCAAAGCGCGCGCCCGCACCACTGCCCCCCGAAATGGTTTCGTAGTACTGGTAGCGCGCATTGCCAAAGGTGAAGTTGTTCATGGTGGGCTGGCTGCCCGCCATCACACCCAAAGCGCCAAAGAGCGCATTGGTGATGCAAGTCGAAGTTTCCACATTGCCCGCCACCACAGAGGCCGGCGGGTTCGGGTTGAGCATCGAGCCTGGCGGGATGATGACCTTCAAAGGCTTGAGGCAACCGGCGTTGAGCGGGATGTCGTCATCCACCAGCGTGCGAAACACGTACAGCACGGCGGCCATGCACACCGCACGCGGCGCATTGAAGTTGTTGGCCAGTTGCGCACTGGTGCCCGTGAAGTCGATTTCGGCACTGCGCCCTTGGGCGTTGACCCGCACCGCCACCTGGATCTGCGCGCCGTTGTCCAGCGGCAAAGTGAACTGCCCGTCCTTCAGGCGCGTGATCACGCGGCGCACAGATTCCTCGGCGTTGTCCTGCACATGGCGCATGTAGGCCTGCACCACAGGCAAGCCAAACTGATCGACCATGCGGCGCAGCTCCTGCACGCCTTTTTCGTTGGCCGCAATCTGGGCCTTGAGGTCGGCCATGTTCTGCGCCGGATTGCGTGAGGGGTATTCGCCGCTTTGCAGCAGCGCCACCATCTCGGCCTCGCGCAGGCGACCGGCTTCGAGCAGCTTGAAGTTCTGGATCTGCACGCCCTCTTCTTCGATGCGTGTCGAAAACGGTGGCATCGAGCCGGGCGTGAGGCCGCCCACATCGGCGTGGTGCCCTCGCGAGCCCACATAAAACAAAGGCTCGGCGTGCCCATCCAGGTAGACGGGGGTGATGACCGTCACGTCGGGCAAATGCGTACCGCCGTGGTAAGGGTCGTTGAGCACATACACATCGCCCGGCTGCATGCGCCCCGCGTTGTCGCGGATCACGGTCTGGATGCTCTCGCCCATCGAACCCAGGTGCACCGGCATGTGCGGCGCATTGGCAATCAAGTGCCCCTCGGCATCGAACAGGGCGCA
>CANBTZ010000142.1 GCA_947372495.1 Comamonadaceae bacterium
GGTTCAGGCCCGCGTTCGGGATCACGCACTGGCGCGGCCCGCCCAGTGGCTGTCCCGTGGCCGAGCGGTAAATCATGTCCAGCACACCCCCGTGTGAAACCACCACCGGCGACGTCCAGGCCTCTTGGGCGCAGCGCTCGAGCAGCGCCTGCACGGCCTGCATGACCCGCGCATGGAACTGCCGCTGCGACTCCCCGCCGGGTGGTGCAAAGTCTGGGTCGTGCGAGCGCCAGCCTTGAACAATCTCGGGGTGCTGCTCGTGCACCTGCGCCAGCGTCAGGCCTTCGATGAGGCCAAACGATTGCTCACGCCACAGGGTGTCGGGCAGCGCTGCGCGCTGCCAATGCTCGCCCAAGGGTTGCGCTGTCTGGCGTGTGCGCAGCAAGTCGCTGGCCACCAGCGCCCGAGGCGCTTGCGCCGCCAGATGCTGCCCCAGCCGCTGCGCCTGCTGCAAGCCCAAGGCGTTCAGCGGCGCGTCCAAGTGCCCTTGAAACCGCAACTCGCGGTTCCAGTCTGTTTCGCCATGTCTGACCAAGTAAATGTCCATCATCAGGTCATTATGGGGTGATGAACGCCCCCCTTCCAATCGGTCATAAAATGACCCGGTGAACGCACTGACCAACGCCGACCTGCACTGCCATTCCGTCGTCTCCGACGGCACCCTCACCCCCGAAGCTTTGGCCGAACGTGCCAAAGCCAACGGCGTGGACTTGTGGGCGCTGACCGACCACGACGAAATCGATGGACAGGCCCGCGCCCTGGCCGCCGCCCGCGCCCAGGGCATGCGCTACCTCACAGGCACAGAAATTTCGGTCACCTTCGCCAACCAGACCGTGCACATCGTGGGCTTGGGCTTTGACGCCCACAACACCGCACTGGCCGAAGGCCTGCGCCGCACCCGAGGCGGTCGCCGCGAACGCGCCCTCGAAATGTCAGACGGCTTGGCCAAGGTCGGCATCCACGGCGCGTACGAAGGTGCGCTCAAATACGTGGGCAACCCCGAGTTGATTTCCCGCACCCACTTTGCCCGCTTCTTGGTAGAGACCGGGGCTTGCAAAGAAACGGCTGAAGTTTTCCGCAAATACCTCACCGAAGGCAAACCCGGCTACGTGCCCCACCGCTGGGCCCGCCTGCAAGACGCCGTGCAGTGGGTGACCGAGGCGGGCGGCATGGCCGTCATCGCCCACCCAGCCCGTTACGGATTCACCCCCAACGAAGAGTACGCCCTGTTCAGCGAATTCAAGGCGCACGGGGGGCGCGGCGTGGAAGTCGTGACGGGCAGCCACTCCAGCCAGGATGCCGTGCGCTACGCCGAAACTGCCCTGGAATTTGAACTTGCAGCGTCCCGCGGCAGCGACTTCCACAGCCCGACAGAAAGCCGCATCGACCTGGGCACCTTGCCGATGCTGCCGGGCAAGCTCACCCCCGTTTGGGAACTGCTGGCCGATCGCATCCAGTGAAGCAAGCCACGCACCCTGTTCTTGCCGGCATCGGGTTTGCCGTGCTGGCGGTGGCCTGCTTTGCCACCCTCGACACCACCACCAAGCACGTCAGCGTGAGCTTTCCCCTCTTGGTGGCCTTGTGGTTCCGCTACACCTTCCAGGCCGTGACCACCACCGCTGTGGCCTGGAAAGGACGCGGTCGCCAGCTGCTGATGACGCGTCACCCCCGTTACCAAATGGCCCGAGGCATGCTGCTGTTTGGCAGCAGCCTGCTGGCTTTTTTCAGCCTCAAGTACATGCCTGTGGGCGAGTTCACCGCGATCGCTCTGATGGCCCCGCTGGTCATCACCTTGCTGGCCGCCTGGAAGCTCCAGGAGCATGTCAGCGCCCAGCGTTGGGCGCTGGTGCTCGGCGGCTTTGCGGGCACGCTGGTCATCATCCGGCCCGACACCCAGCACTTTGACTGGCACCTGCTGCTGCCCTTGCTGCTGGTGCTGACCAACTCAGGCTTTCAGGTGCTCACCAGCAAACTGGCCCATGCAGAGGAAGACCCGATGACCACCCACGTCCTGACGGGCTGGACCGGCACGGTGCTGGCCTCGTGCATCTTGCCCTTTGTGTGGGAAACGCCACAAGACGCGGTGGTCTGGCTGCAGTTGTTCATCATGGGCCTGATGGCCACCTTGGGGCATTTCTTTTTGATCATGGCCTTTGGCCGCGCACCGGCAGCCACCCTCATGCCCTACATGTACGCGCAAATCGGTTTTGCGGTGCTGGGCGGCTGGGTGGTCTTTGGCCACATGCCCGACCAATGGACACTGGTGGGCATGGGCATGGTGGCCGTGTGCGGGGCCTTGGGGGCCTGGCTCACATTGCGCGAAAGCCGTGTCAAAGTGGAACTGCCAGAATCCTGAACCATGGCCCAATATTTTTCCGTTCACCCCGACAACCCGCAAGCACGCCTGCTCAAGCAAGCGGTCCAGCTGCTGAACCAAGGCCAAGTGCTGGCGGTGCCCACCGATTCCAGCTACGCCCTGGTCTGCCATGTCGACGACAAAAGCGCTGCTGATCAGCTGCGCCGCATCCGTGGCGTGGACGACAAACACCACCTGACGCTGCTGTGCCGCGACCTGAGCGAGCTGGCCAACTTCGCCCGGGTGGACAACCAACAGTTTCGCCTGATCAAACAGGCCACGCCCGGCCCCTTCACGTTCATTTTGGAAGCGACCAAGGAAGTGCCTAGGCGGCTGAGCCACCCGCAGCGCAAGACCATTGGCCTGCGCGTACCCGAGCACACCGTGCTGCAAGAACTGCTGAGCCTGCACGGCGCGCCACTGATCGCGGCCACCTTGATCCTGCCGGGCGACGATCATCCGCTCAACGACCCTGAAACCATCCGCGAAAGGCTGGAGCACCAGGTCGGCGCAGTGATTGACGCCGGGGCCTGCACGCTCGAACCCACCACCGTGGTCGACATGAGCGGCGACGAACTCGTCATCGTGCGCCAAGGCCAGGGCGACCCCGCCAAGCTGGGTCTTTGAGTTCACTGTCAGCCGCCCCTGCGGTCTGAGACAATCGCAGGGTGGAAACCACTCAACTCATCCAGACCGTCCTGATCTACGCCCTGCCGGTGATCTTTGCCATCACCCTGCACGAGGCAGCGCACGGCTTCGCGGCCCAACGCCTGGGCGACCCCACGGCGGCCATGATGGGCCGCGTCACGCTCAACCCTTTCCCCCACATCGACCCCATCGGCACCATCCTGATGCCCCTGCTGTTGTACTTCAGCACCGGAGGCGCGTTCCTGTTCGGCTATGCCAAGCCGGTGCCCGTGCGCTTTGACCGGCTGCGCCACCCCAAGCGCGACATGGTCTGGGTGGCCCTGGCGGGCCCGGCGTCCAACCTGCTGCAGGCCCTGCTCTGGGGCACGCTGTTGTATGTGCTCGCGGGCAGCGGCGTCACCGAGCGCTTTTTCCTTGAAATGTGCAAGGCCGGCCTGCTGGCCAACGTGGTGATGTTCGCCTTCAACCTGTTCCCACTGCCCCCGCTGGACGGTGGCCGCATCGTGGTGGGCTTGCTGCCCATGCGCCAAGCCCTGCAGTTTTCGCGCATCGAGCCTTGGGGGTTTTTCATCGTCATGGCGCTGGTGATCACCGGGGTGGTCAGCGCGCTGTGGATGCAGCCCCTGATGGACCTGACCTTTGCCTTCATCAAGCTGGCCTTGAGCCCGCTGTCTTTTTTGATTCGTTGACCGACTTATGACTTCTGCTGCCCGCACCCGCGTTCTCACTGGCATCACCACCACAGGCACCCCGCACCTGGGCAACTACGTGGGCGCCATCCGCCCCACCGTGCAAGCCAGCCGCGACGCCAGCACCGATGGTTTTTACTTTCTGGCCGACTACCATGCGCTCATCAAATGCGACGAACCCGCCCGCATCCAGCGCTCGACCATGGAGATCGCGGCCAGCTGGATCGCTTCGGGCCTCAACCCCGACAAAGTCACCTTCTACCGCCAGTCGGACATCCCCGAGATCCCCGAGCTGACCTGGTTGCTGACGTGCGTCACCGGCAAGGGCCTGCTCAACCGTGCCCACGCCTACAAGGCGGCTGTGGACAAGAACCACGAAGCGGGCAAAGACACCGATGCCGACGTGACGGCAGGCCTGTTCATGTACCCGGTGCTGATGGGCGCCGACATTTTGATGTTCAAGGCACACAAGGTGCCCGTGGGCCGCGACCAAATCCAGCACATCGAGATGGCCCGCGACATGGCCTCGAGCTTCAACCACCTGTATGGCGAGCACTTCGTGTTGCCAGAGGCCGTGATCGAAGAATCCGTGGCCCTGCTGCCTGGCCTGGACGGCCGCAAGATGAGCAAAAGCTACGACAACACCATCCCGCTGTTTGCGCCCGCTGCGCAGATGCGCAAGCAGATCGCGGGCATCGTGACCGACTCCAAAGCGCCCGGCGAGCCCAAGGCCACCGAAGGCTCCGCCCTGTTCCAGATCTACCAGGCCTTTGCCAGCGCCGAAGAAACCGCTGCATTGGCCAAAGCCTATGCCGACGGCATTGGCTGGGGCGACGCCAAGCAGGTGCTGTTCGAGCGCATCGACCGCGAAGTGGCGCCCATGCGCGAGCAGTACCAGGCCCTGATCAACAACCCCGCTGAACTGGACCGACTGCTGCTGGTGGGCGCTGAAAAAGCCCGCAGCCTGGCCACCCCCTTCATCCGCGAATTGCGCCACGCTGTGGGCCTGCGCGCTTTGTCCTCAGGCGTCGCCGCACAAGGCGTCAAAGAAGACAAAGTGGTGCTTTCGAGCTTCAAGCAGTACCGTGAAAAAGACGGCCTGTTTTATTTCAAACTTGTCTCGCCGCAAGGGCAGACTTTGCTGCAAAGCTTGGGCTTTGCTGCGCCCAAAGAAGCGGGTCAGGCGATTGGCCGACTGCAGACCGAAGGGGCACAAGCCATGACGGCATTGGCCGCTGTTTTGCAAGCCAACACCCCAGAAGTGGGTGCATTGGCACAGGAAGAAATCGAAAAAATTGCCAATTTCACTAAATTAGATAAAAAATAAATGCAATCCCTATTTAGGTAGTATTGCCAAATTGATCCAAACAGGGTATCCTTGTACTTTTAGTTTACCAGCAGAATTCAAATCATGACTGTATACGTCATCGACGATCACCCCCTCATGCGGGATGCTCTGACCATGTTGATTCACCGTGTTCGCCCAGGCCTCAAAGTGGTCTCGGTGCCCAAGATGAACTTGCTCGAAACCGCAGTGGAAAAAAACGGCCCCGCCGAACTTTTCTGCTTGGACTTGCAACTCCCCGACACCCTCGGCTTGTCCGGCGTGCACACGATCAAGGCCAAGTTCCCGGATGTGTCACTCGCCGTGGTCACCAGCTCGGACGCCAGCGAATACGAAGAGCGCTGCATGCAGGCCGGTGCCGACGCGTTCATCGAAAAGTCGAACAACCCGACCCAGATCATTGCCAGTTTGCGCGAACTGCTCGTCACCCCTGAGATGACCGCAGCCGAAGAAGAAAACGCCACCGGCACACCTGCACCGACAAAACTGTCAAAACGTCAAAAACAACTGATTTTGATGCTGGACCAAGGCTTGTCCAACCGCGACATCGCCGAAAAGCTCGACATCAGCGAGCACACGGTCAAAGTCCACTTCTGGCGCTTGTTCCGCCGCTTGGGCGTCAACAGCCGCACCCAGGCGCTGCACTTTGCGCGCACCAACGGCTGGCTCGGCATCTGAGCCTTTTCAGCCACACCAAGACAAAGGGGCCTTCAAGGCCCCTTTTCTTTTGAGTGCGAAATCGCCGTTTACTTTTTCTTGTTGACGATGTCCGGTGTCACTGCGTCGATCACGTTGACCGTGGTCTTGACCGCATAAACAGCGGCAGAACCCGCCGCATCGGCCACGGCCAGCAAAGTACAGCCTTGCAGCAAAGCGGCAGTGATCAAAAGTGCGGTGAATTTCATGGTGTTGTCCTGGACTGCACAAAGGGCGGTAGATACAAAAAAGCCCCATCAACTGGGGCTTTTTGGCGGAGAGGGAGGGATTCGAACCCTCGGTAGGGTCGCCCCTACGCCTGATTTCGAGTCAGGTACATTCGACCACTCTGCCACCTCTCCTGAATCGGTGCGTGCATCGAAGCGGTGATTCTATCAGGCTCTGAGGGTGTCCACGCCGCCCATGTACGGACGCAGCACTTCGGGCACCGTGACCGAGCCGTCGGCGTTCTGGTAATTCTCCAAAACCGCCACCAGCGCACGGCCCACCGCCAGACCGGAGCCGTTCAGGGTGTGCACCAATTCGTTCTTGCCCTGGGCGTTCTTGAAGCGGGCCTGCAGGCGACGCGCCTGGAAGGCCTCGCAGTTGGACACCGAGCTGATCTCGCGGTACACGCCCTGCGCGGGCACCCAGACTTCGAGGTCGTAGGTCTTGGTGGCGCCAAAGCCCATGTCACCCGTGCACAGGCTCATCACGCGGTAGGGCAAGCCCAGCTTTTGCAAGATGGCTTCGGCATGGCCCGTCATGGCTTCGAGCGCCTCGTAACTTTTCTCGGGGTGCACGATCTGCACCATCTCGACCTTGTCGAACTGGTGCTGGCGGATCAGGCCCCGCGTGTCGCGGCCCGCGCTGCCCGCCTCGGAGCGAAAGCACGGTGTGTGCGCCGTGAGCTTGATCGGCAGATCGCTCTCGGCCACGATCTCGTCACGCACCACATTGGTCAGTGTCACTTCGGAAGTCGGGATCAGGTACAGCGCCTGGTTGTCTTCGCCCCCATCTTGCCCGCCCTTGTTGGCGGCAAACAGATCGGCCTCAAACTTGGGCAACTGGCCCGTGCCACGCAGTGTGTCGCCGTTGACGATGTAAGGCGTGTAGCACTCGGTGTAGCCGTGCTCGCGGGTCTGGGTGTCCAGCATGAACTGGGCCAACGCCCGGTGCATCTGCGCGATCGGGCCGCGCATGAAAGTGAATCGCGAACCCGACAGCTTCACGCCCATGTCAAAGTCCAAGCCCAGCTTTTCGCCGATGTCCACATGGTCCTTGACTTCGAAGTCAAAGGAACGCACCGTGCCCCAGCGGCGCACTTCGACGTTGCCGTGTTCGTCCTCGCCCACGGGCACGCTCTCGTGCGGCAGGTTAGGCACGGCCAGCAGCAGGTCCTGCAGCTCAGCCTGGATCACATCCAGACGGGCGGCCGAGTTGTCCAGTTCAGTCTTGAGGGCACCCACCTGCGCCATGGCGGCATCGGCCTCGGCGTGCTGGCCTTTGCCCTTGAGCATGCCAATTTGTTTGGACAGGCT
>CANBTZ010000143.1 GCA_947372495.1 Comamonadaceae bacterium
GGGGCCAGAGGGCTGTCGTAGCCATGCTGCGTGTTGGCAAACTCGGTCAGGGTGGCGTCGACCCCCTTGGCCTTGAGCTCGGCCACCAAGCTGCGGCAAGGCACCACATTCACATAGTCATCGCTCGTGCCGTGGAAGAAACGCATCGGTGCACCTGTGACGGCAGTGTCACCCATGAAGCGGGTGTTGCACGGCGTGTAAAGCCCGATGTGCGATGCAAACTTGGCAGTGCTGCCATAGGACTCCCTGAATCGGGTAGAGGCCGAAAAGATGGACGCGACAGCCCCTTTGGAAAACCCCATGATGGAAATCTTGGAGGCGTCAATGCGTGGATGCTTGGCCAGAAGATCGAGTGCGCGATAACCATCGACCATCATCGCCAGGCTGTGCAGCAGGGTCTGGTCTTGCACGGTGCTGGTGATGCCACGACCTGCGAAAGTGTCGACCACCAAGGTCGCCACACCGGCTTGGTTCAGTGCATGCACCCACAGGTCCATGCTGCCGCTGACGCCGCCGCTGCCGTGGATCAACACCACGGCTGGGAACTTGGCCTTTTGTCCTTGAGGTATCCGCAACTCTGCGCCCAGCAAGTGGGGCTGCCCTTTGTCGGTGCCTTTCAAAAACGCATCGCCTGAAAGGGTTTGCGTGGGCAGGGCATGCACCTCAATGCGGGCGGGCACCGACGGGTTGGCCACCCATTGCGCTTGAGCGCTCCAGCTGAAAAGCCAAACCAAGGCCGCACAAAACACGGTTTTCACACTGAGGCGATTCATCGGTTTCTCCTGAACAGATCGGACAATTCTGAATGGCGTATTTGTGTGCCAGTGTCACTTAGGCAGCACACAGGGCCGATCAGGGGCAGGTCAATGCGCATTGACAAACCCCCCGAGTTGGGGAAGATGGTGTCGTCAATGCGCCAATTTTGAAATCAAAAAAATGGAGACAAACATGAAACATTCCGCCAAGTATTTGCCGCTGCTTGCGGCGCTGTCTGCCAGCGCTGTCATGGCCCAAGACAACACCTACAAGATCGCTTACATCGACCCTTTGAGTGGGCCGTTTGCCAATGTGGGGCAACTGATGCTCAGCCACCTTCAATATGCCGTGCAGGACATGAACGCCAAAGGGACGGGCCCGAAAGGGATGAAGCTCGAACTGCTGCAGTTCGACAGCAAGCTGTCGGCGCAAGAGAGCCAAAGCGCCTTGATGTCCGCCATTGACCAAGGCGCCAAAGCCATCGTGACGGGCGGCTCGGGTTCTACCGTGGTGGCTGCGCTCATCGCTTCTGCTGCGCGGCACAACGAGCGCAACCCGGACCGCGCGGTGCTGGTGCTCAACCACTCTTCGATCGATCCTGACCTGACGGGCAAAGCCTGCAGCTTCTGGCATTTCCAGTTCGAGGCCAACACCGCCATGAAGATGAAGGCGCTGGCCAACTTCGTCAAGCGCCAACCCAGCGTCAAAAACGTCTACCTCTTCAACCAAGACTACGCGCATGGCAAGCAGTGGGCACGTTACGGGCAAGAGTTGGTCGGCTTGGCACGCCCTGATGTGAAGTTTGTTGGCTCAGATTTACACCCCATTGGCCGTGTGAAAGACTTCGCGCCCTATGTGGCCAAGATGAAAGCCTCGGGTGCTGACACGGTCATCACCGGCAACTGGGGGCAAGACATGACTTTGCTGCTCAAGGCCGCGGGCGATGCGGCTTATGACGTGCGCTACCTCAACCACAGTGCGGGCTCGTTCCCCGGCACGGTGCTGGCGGTGTCGCAATCCAAAATTGGGCAACTGACCTGGGTGGCCGAGTGGCATCCGGGCCAAGCGGATGTGCCCAAGGTGGACGCCTTGTCCAAAGCCTACAAAGCCAAGACGGGTGCAGAATTTTTGGCACCTCGCATTGAATTCACCCCGCGCATGTTGGTGGCGGCCATCCAAAAGGCGGGCAGCACCGACAGCGTCAAAGTGGCCAGAGCGATGGAAGACCTCGTGTTCGATTCGGTCGTCGGCTCGGTGCGCATGCGCGCGGAAGACCACCAGTTGCTGTTGCCCCAGGTGGTCAACACGATCGCGCCCGTGGATGGCAAGGCCGTCAAAGTGGGCTGGGAAGGCACGAATTACGGCTTCCGCACGGAAGCAGCTTACAGCGGCAACGAGCTCGCACAGGGCACCGAGTGCAAGATGCAGCGTCCTTGATCCATGTCTTGAACACTTGACCCGCGAGGACCCGATGACCATGAGCAGCGCAACACACACCGACCAGCCTTTGCACGCGTACCTGCGCCAACACGCCCGCAGCCAACCTGAGCATGTGGCCTACCACTGGTATGGCCGAGCCATCACCTACCGTGAGCTTGACCGCGCCAGTGATGCTTTTGCAGCTCGGCTGTCGGCCTTGGGTGTCCAAAAAGGCGAACCTGTAGCGTTATTCATGGGCAACTGCCCTCAGTACATCATGGCGCACTTCGGCATCCAAAAGCTCGGCGCCATCGTGTGTCCATGTGGCCCATTGTTCAAAGAACATGAACTGCAATACCAGCTCAGCGACTTGGAGGCGCGCGTCATTGTGGCGGCTGAAACATTGCTCGATGTCGTCGAGAACGTGCGTGATCAGACCTCGATCGAACACCTGTTTGTGGTGCGCTACGCCGAGCTCTTGCCTGAACAGCCAGACATCGACGTGCCGCCTGAACTCTTGGCCATGCGTGATCTGTCTCGTACTTGGCCTGCCAACGCAGAAGACTTTTTGGAAGTCACCCGCAGCGGTGCGCCGTGTCCTGGGGTTGATTTGGACATGGACGATGTGGCTTTGATGACCTACACGTCGGGCACCACCGGGCTGCCCAAAGGCGCCATGTTGAGCTATCGCAACGCGCTTTACAAAAGCGCCGCCGCAGCCAACTGCAATGGTGTCACGGGCTCGGATGTCTTGCTGGCCATCGCGCCGCTGTACCACATCGCGGGCATGGCCATGGGCATCAATGTCACGGTCTACACCGGCGCCAGTTCGGTGCTGCTGTTCCGTTTTGACCCCTTGGCCACTGCACAGGCGATTGCGCGCCACCGCGTGACTTGGTGGTACAGCATCGCTCCCATGAACGTGGCCGTGATGCAGTTGCCCATGGTCCGCGATCATGACCTGTCGAGTTTGCAAATGAACCCTGTGACGAGTTTCGGCATCACCTTCACCGAAGCCTTGGCGCAGCAGTGGCGTGACTACGCGCCCAACTGCAATGCTTTCGAGGCGGCCTATGGCCTGTCAGAGACGCACACGGTGGACACCTACATGCCCTTCGATGCGATCCGCTGGGGAGCGCATGGCAAAGCCATTCCAGGCAATGAGATCCGCATATTGGATCCTGACACCGGAGAGGCTGTGCCCACGGGGCAGTCGGGTGAAATTGTTTTGCGCAGCCCCGGGGTTTTCAAAGGCTACTGGCGCAAACCCGAGGCCACCGCCAAGACACTGCGCAACGGCTGGGTTCACACGGGCGATGTCGGCCACATGGACGCCGACGGTTACCTGACCTTCACGGGCCGCTTCAAGGAGATGATCAAGGTGTCGGGCTACGCCGTGTTCCCGGAAGAGGTCGAAACCATCCTCATCAAGCACCCGGCCGTGGCGCAAGCGGGAGTGATTGGCATTCCCGACCCCACCAAAGGCGAAGTCATCCGCGCGTTCATTGTGAAAAAGCCTGGCCAGGACGTGACCGCCGAGGCACTGATCAGCTGGGCGCGCGAGAACATGTCGAGTTACAAGGCTCCCCGCGAGGTGCGCTTCATCGACGCCTTGCCAGCCACCGGGGCGGGCAAGGTGCTGCGCAGGCTGCTCAAAGATACTGACTGAGCTGCTTTCGCGGCAGGGATTCAGCGCAGCTCATTCGCCAAATCTCTGGCGGCAACGAGTTTGTCGATTCCACTGTTGATCCAAACCTGCCCCCGTATTTGATTGAATTCGTCCAAGTAGTTCGATTCGCCTGTTTGAACACAGGCCAGCTTGAGCGCATTTGCACTCACGGCTTGTGACATGAATTGGTTCAAGGGCGTAATGGAGCCTGGCATGCTGAACATGTTGTACGCCTTGGATTTGAAAGTGTCATCAGCCAAAACCATGTTCACCAAACGCTCTTGAATGAAGATCTTTTGTGGCAACTTTTCGTGGCTGTAAATGGTGTGGCGATTGAGAGAATCTGACAGGGTGTCACCTGCTTTTTCTGCCGCATGAAAGAGTTTTTCTCCCAACTCCAACCACCGCAGCCAGAATTTCTTTTTCGCAATGAAGTAATTGCAAAACGCCGTGTTGTCCGAGTGCATGACGATGTCATTCAGTGGCAGTTTGAGGCCTGCTGCATTTGAAAACTCCTGTGCACAGGGCATCAAGCCAGGGTGAAAAAAATCACCCTGTGCAAACGAGTTGATGAAAAAGCTGTTCAGGTCCCAGAAGGGGCTGAAAATCAACACATCATGGGCTGAGCCGTGTTGGTGTGCGAATTCTCGTATCTTTTCGAAATCCAGCCCGGTCTTGTGTGTGAATCGAGGCGAGAGAAACCCATAAAAAACATCGTCCTCTAACGCGTGGTTCATCAGGTAATTGCGAATGGGCCAATATTCTCGCCAATCAGGGCGTGCGTTGGACAAGTTGTCCAGTGCGATGAATTGTCCTGGGATGTTTTCTAGCGTTTCGTCCGAGTAACAAATATGGTGCAACTTCAGCTTGGGGCCTGGCGCGGGCGATGGTGTTTCAAGGGTCGCTGCCGCATGAGCATTGGCCATCAATTGTTCCAACGCACGACCGATGTGGATGGCGTTTGCAGCCTCAAACGTGACGGGCAGTCGGCCAGCTTGCTTCTTAAGCCGCAGTTCGACGACCTTGTCTTCATAGTCTGACAGGGTTTTCGTTGCGAGGTGCGTTGCATTGACTGCGCTGAGCAGACTCAGCCCCATGCGTGAAACCATGGTCTTGCCATACAAGCTGACCAAAGGGATTCCCGCATTGATCACATCGTTGCTGGTCGAGCCGCAGTTGTAAGGGTAGGTGTCAAGGTAAACATCGGCCAATTTGAGTCTGGCGCAAAACTCATCATGGACCGTGCGCGGCGTGAACAGCAAGCGATTGGCTGAAACACCCGCGCGAACCGCGTGCTCTTTCAAACTGGTGGTGCTTGCTTCATTGTCATCAATCAACCACAGGAGTGCGTCAGGCATGCGCTTGAGCAGTCGCATCCATGCACTGAACATGTCGGGTGTGATTTTGTAAGTGTTTCCAAAAGCGCCCATGACAAAAGCGTTGTCAGCAATTCCCAATTCTTGCCGGGTCACTTCGCGACCCCGATCCGAATAAGACACCCTGGGTAGGAAAGAGCCTTCCACATGCACAGGCTTTTCTGTAAAGAACAGCGAGAGTTCTTCGGGCAACACGTGCCGGTCTGCGATCACGAAATCAAACCAGGGCATGCCGGTTGGACCAATAAATCCGAGGTAAGTGCCTTGGCGCAGGGCAGGGTGCAAGGCAAAAATACCAGGCCGTGCCCCTGAGCTCAGCCCATGCAAATCGATCAAGATGTCGATCTCGTCCTTCAGAATCAATTCGGCAGATTGGCGGTCAGACAGCGCTGAGATCGAACGGACATGCTGAAACTTTTGCTTCAATCGTGACCGGACATCGCTGCCATCTTCTGGGCTGTAATCGTAGGCATACAGCTCGTATTTCTCGAGATCATGGCCTTCCAATAAGGACGGCAGCAAGAATCCCACGGCATGCTCACGGAAATCGCCAGATACATAGCCCACACGGATTCGGCTGTGCTGATGCGGTGCATCGCCGCACAGGCGCTCTTCTTTTTGGGTGTACGTTCTTGCGACAAACGATTGGGCTGTGGCCAGTTGTTCTGCAGGGTCTTCGGTCAGTGCCAGCATGGCCAAAGGCGATGTGTAGCGGCGCATTTCCGCCATGCTGATGCCTGGCAGTGACTTGTAAACGGGCCACTTGCAGGATTTTTGCCGAATATGGACCCAGTGTTGGATGACGCCTGGTTGTTTGGGGTGAATCAACAGACTTTGCTCCAAGGCTTCTTCCGCTTGGGCATAGTTTTTTAGATTTTCTTGGACCCGACCAATGTGGTTCAGGGCCATCGACAGGAACTCGGTCGAGGGGGGCTCTTTCAGGTAACGCCTGCTCACCAACAGGAGCCATGTGTTGAGGGCCTGTGTGTGCCTGCCCCGCTTTTCGTGAAGCAAACCCAGGTTGATGTAGGCCTGCGCAAAATCTTCTTTCAAAGCCATGCACGATTCGTAGGCAATGACCGCGTCATCAAAGCGGCCCAGTGTCTGCAGCAACCCCCCGTAATTGAACAAGGCATAGTGCTTGTCAGGTGCTTTGGCGTGGTTGATCCACAGTGCACACAAATTGCTGGCCGCTCTCAGCTCCCCAAGACTTTCCAAATTCTGGACATGTCGCATCAGGTCAATTTGCGACATCTTGCCCTGCGCCATGTCGATTTTCAGGCTTTCCGACTCTGACAACGGAGGAGCCTGGAGTTCAAGTACAGATGTTTCAATTCGGGCATTCATGGGCGGGTCTCTCAAAAATGTGGTCGGAACAGGTGCCAAGGGCGGCTTGATGGGCTGTCCAGCCAGGGGCAATGAATCGTTCAATGCAATAAACATGCCGCCAGCCAGCTGTGCGCAGTGCTCACCTGCGTTTTCGGTTGAAAGGAGCGTTTTCTTGGGGGAAATCAACTTTTCTTCTAAACGAATTCTTTTCTGTTGGCCGGTAATGGTTGGCCTGCCAAGCCAGGCAAGTGGCAAACCTTTGCCGCTTGCGGGAGGTGCAAATTACTTTTGTAAAGGACTCAAGTTTTCAGGCCGGGGGTCGATTCAACGACGAGACCAGAGAATTCTTGGCGTACCAAGGCTTCTCACGGCCAAGCTATCCCTCATTGAGGTGACCCCTCAAGCGTGCTCAAGGAAACACCATGTCGCTGATCAGTTCTGTTAATGCCAGTCAGGTTCAATATTTGTCCACGGCACAAATCCGGGACCTGTCGACTGCCGACATCAAGCTGTTGACCACGGATCAAATTGCCCAGATGAGCAGTGCGCAAATTGGCGCAATTGAAACGCGAGACATGCTGGTTTTGAGCAGTGGGCAGATTGGCGCGTTTGATGCGAGCAACTTCTCGGATGGCATTCTGGTGTACCAAAAACTGTCACTGATTTCAGGCTCCCAGGTGCAAGGGCTGTCTACCGGTCAGATTGCCACCTTCAC
>CANBTZ010000144.1 GCA_947372495.1 Comamonadaceae bacterium
GTGCCCGGCAGCCGTGAGCTGCTGGTGCATTGCGGCTCGCTCTCCAAAGTGCTGTCGCCCGGTCTGCGCGTAGGCTGGATGATCGCGCCTGCCGAACTGCTGGCCCGCGCCACCATGTGCAAGCAGTTCAGCGACGCGCACACCAGCACCTTTGCGCAGGCCACGGCCGCGCAATATCTGTTGGCGGGCCGCATGCCTGCCACGCTGGACAAAGTGCGTGCTGTGTATGCAAAACGCGCCCAAACCATGGGCGACGCGCTGCGCCGCGAATTGGGTGATTCGGTCGAGTTTGTGCAGCCCCAAGGCGGCTTGTTCGTCTGGGCCCGCCTCACGGGTGCGGGCGGCAAGGTGAATGATGGCAACGTGTTCGCCAAACGCGCCATCGACAATGGCGTGGCCTTTGTGCCGGGCACGCCATTCTTCTGCGCCAACCCCGACCACGCCACCTTCCGCCTGAGCTTTGCCACCGTGGGCGAAGACAAAATCCTTGAAGGTGTTTCGCGTCTGGCCAAGGCGCTGGATTGAGTTTGCCTTGTGTAGGAGCGGCGCCCTCGCCGCGATAGACCCCCACAGACCACAGGCCATCGCCCCGAGGGCGGGGCTCCCACAGAAAACCGGCATTGACACCACATGAGCAACGAACTTTGCATCACCGTCAACGGCACCGAGGTCTGGCTGCAAGGGCAGGGTGACGAGGTCATCCTCATGCTGCACGGCTGGCCGGATACCCGCGCCTTGTGGGACGGCACTGTGGCCGCCCTACAGGACCGCGCCACGTGTGCGCGCCTCACGCTGCCGGGCTTTGAGTCAGGCCCCTCAGCCACCAGCTTGGACGACATGTGTCAACTGCTGCGCCAGATCGTGGACCGCATCAGCCCGGGTAAACCCGTGACCCTGATGCTGCACGACTGGGGCTGCATTTTTGGCTACCAATTTGCCATGCGCCACGCCGAGCGGGTGGCCCGCGTGGTGGCGGTGGACGTGGGCGACCACAACTCGGGTGCCTTGTTGCGCAGCTGGGGCGTCAAGGAAAAATTCTCTGTGATGGGCTACCAGGTCTGGCTGGCCTTGGCCTGGAAAATCGGTGGCCGTCTGGGCACCCGCATGACCCGCGCCATGGCACGCTGGCTGCGCTGCCCGACCGACCCGGCCACCATCACCCACAAGATGAACTACCCCTACGCCATGCAGTGGTTCGGCGCTGCGGGCGGCTTCAAGGGCGCGGCGCAAATCCAGTTGCCCATGCCCCTGCTGTTCGTTTACGGCGAGCGCAAACCCTTCATGTTCCATTCATCCAAATGGCTGGAAAAAGTCGCCGCCACGCCCGGCAGCGGGGTGCAGGGCTTGCCTTGCGGGCATTGGGTCATGGTCTCGCGGCCCGAGGCGTTTCATGCGCGCGTGCGTGAATGGCTCTGGGGCCCAGTCTGAGGGCGAGGCCATGAAGCCCGAAGACCTGACGAAGCTGGTCACCACGCCCATGCCCTTTGGCAAGCACAAGGGCATGCTGATTGCCGACTTGCCCGGCAACTACCTCAACTGGTTTGCCCGCGAAGGGTTCCCCAAAAGCGAGGTCGGCCGCTTGCTGCAGCTCATGCAAGAGATCGACCACAACGGCCTGAAAGACCTGCTGCGACCTTTGCGCCGCTGAGGCGTTTTGTAGGAGCGGCGCCCTCGCCGCGAAAGACCGCCCGCAGACCACAAATCATCGCCCCGAGGGCGGGGCTCCCACAATGCGGTAGGAGCGACGCCCCCGTCGCGATAGAGCCTCGGCAGAAACGCTCAGGCCTGAACGACTTCCAACAGCCGGTCCAGCCCGCCTTCACTGATCGCGACCATCGCCTGCTCACGCACCTTGGGTTTGGCGTGGTAAGCCACCGACAAGCCCGCGGCTCCCATCATCGGCAGGTCGTTCGCGCCGTCACCCATGGCGATGCATTCGTGGGGCGCTATGCCCAGCAGCGAAGCGACTTCGAGCAGGGTGCGGCGCTTCTCGGCACCATCACAAATGTCGCCCCAGCTTTGCATGACCAGGCCGCCCGTGAGTTCACCACCCACGATCTCCAGTTGGTTGGAACGAGCGAAGTCGATGTTCAGGCGCTCTTTCACGCGGTCGGCAAAGAAGGTGAAACCGCCCGAGACCAACAGCACCTTCATGCCCGCCTTCTGGCAAGCGGCGATCAGCTCGGCCGCGCCTGGGTTGATCTTCAGACGTTCGGTGTAAACGCGCTCCATGTCGGCCAGCGTCACGCCCTTGAGCAGCGCCAGGCGGCGGCGCAGGCTTTCCTTGAAGTCGGTGATCTCGCCGCGCATGGCGGCCTCGGTGATGGCCGCCACCTCGGCCTTGCGGCCCACGGCGTCGGCGATCTCGTCGATGCACTCGATGCTGATGAGCGTGGAGTCCATGTCAAACGCGATGAGCTTGAACTGGGACAGCGACAAAGGGGCGGTGAAGCCCTGAATGGCGAGGCCGGGGGCGAATTCGGTAACAGTGGTCATGATTCAGGATTATCGAAGATCGTTGACGTATTCAGGCAGGGGCCGTTTCGGTTTTGGGCTGCCCCAAACTCCGCAGCACATCCCGCACCATCTGCGCCCTGGCCTTGGGGTCGGGCAGTTCGCGTTCGATGCGCAGCTTGTCGTTGCCCGCCAGCTTGATGTGTTTGTTTTTCTGGATCAAGTTAATGATGGCCATGGGGTCCACGGGCGGGTTGGGCTTGAAGGTGATCTGAATGACGCCCGGCGCCGCGTCGACCTTGATGACGCCATAGGGCTGGGTCAGCACGCGCAGGCGGTGAACATCGACCAGGGTCTGCGCTTGCGGCGGCAGTTTGCCAAAGCGGTCGACCAGCTCTTCGAGCAGGGCGTCGATCTGGTCGCTGGTTTTGGCGGTGGCCAGTTTTTTGTAGAACGACAGGCGCAGGTGCACGTCGCCGCAATAGTCGTTGGGCAGCAGGGCGGGGGCGTGCAGGTTGATGTCGGTGGTGACCGACAGGGGGCTGAGCAAATCGGGCTCTTTGCCTGCTTTGAGGCTGCGCACCGCTTCGGACAGCATTTCGTTGTAAAGCTGAAAGCCCACTTCGAGCATGTTGCCGCTCTGGTTTTCGCCCAGCACCTCGCCCGCACCGCGAATTTCTAGGTCGTGCATGGCCAGGTAAAAGCCGCTGCCCAGTTCTTCCATTTGCTGGATCGCGTCCAGCCTCTGGGCGGCCTGTTTGGTCAGGCCTTCGATCTCGGGCACCATCAAATACGCATAGGCTTGGTGGTGCGATCGCCCCACGCGCCCGCGCAGCTGGTGCAGCTGGGCCAGGCCGAATTTGTCGGCGCGAGAGATCACGATGGTGTTGGCCGTGGGCACGTCGATGCCAGTTTCGATGATGGTCGAGCACAAAAGGATGTTGTAACGCTGGGCCACAAAGTCGCGCATCACGCGCTCGAGCTCGCGCTCGGGCATCTGGCCGTGGGCCACGGCGATGCGGGCTTCGGGCAGGATTTCTTCGAGCTTTTGCTTGCGGTTCTCGATGGTCTCGACCTCGTTGTGCAAAAAGTAGCACTGGCCGCCGCGCTTGAGTTCGCGCAGCACCGCCTCGCGGATCACGCCCGTGCCTTCGTTGCGCACAAAGGTCTTGATGGCCAAGCGACGTTGCGGCGCTGTGGCAATCACGCTCAAATCGCGCAGGCCTTCCAAAGCCATGCCCATGGTGCGGGGGATCGGGGTGGCGGTGAGTGTGAGCACATCGACCTCAGCCCGCAGGCCTTTCATGGCCTCTTTGTGGCGCACGCCAAAGCGGTGTTCTTCGTCAATGATGAGCAGGCCCAAGTCGTGGAATTTGGTCGATTCGCTGAGCAGCTTGTGTGTGCCCACCACGATGTCCACCGTGCCGTCGGCAAGGCCTTTGAGGGCGGCGGTGACTTCTTTGCCCGATCTGAAACGCGAGACTTCGGCCACCTTGACAGGCCATTTGGCAAAGCGGTCTTTGAGCGTCTGGTAGTGCTGCTCGGCCAGCAGCGTGGTGGGGGCCAGCAGCGCGACTTGTTTGCCGCCCGTGACGGCCACAAAGGCGGCCCGCAGCGCGACCTCGGTCTTGCCAAAACCCACATCGCCACAGACCAAGCGGTCCATGGGGCGAGGGCTGATCATGTCTTGAATCACGCAGTGGATGGCGGCCTTTTGGTCGGCGGTTTCCTCGAAGCCGAAGTCGTTGGCAAAGGTTTCGTAGTCTTGCGGGCTGTAGCGGAAAGGATGGCCCTCTCGTGCGGCGCGGCGGGCGTAGATGTTGAGCAATTCGGCGGCGGCGTCGCGCACCTGCTCGGCTGCGCGGCGTTTGGCCTTTTCCCATTGGCCAGAGCCCAGTTTGTGCAGGGGCGCTTCGTCGGCGCTCACGCCCGTGTAGCGGCCGATCAGCTGCAGCTGGCTCACGGGCACATAGAGCGTGGCTTGGTCGGCGTATTCCAGGTGCAAAAACTCTTGCAGCGCGGGCGTGCCGTCTTCGTTTTTCTGGCCCATGTCCATGTTGACCAAGCCCCGGTAGCGGCCAATGCCGTGGGCACTGTGCACCACCGGGTCGCCCACATTCAGCTCGCTCAGGTCTTTGATCAGCGCTTCCACGTCGCTGACTTGTTCCTGTTTTTTGCGGCGGCGGGTGGTGGGGCCTGCGGCAAACAGTTCGGTTTCGGTGACCAAGTCGATGTTGTGCTCGAACCAATGGAAACCGCTGACCAGTGCAGCAGTTGCCATGCCGACCTTTTCGTCGCTGGTCAAAAACTCTTGCAGGCTGTCGAACACGGGTGGTGTGAGGCCACTGGAGCGCACGAAATCGAGCAGGCTCTCGCGGCGGCCATCGCTCTCGGCCAGGATCAGCACGCGGCTGGCGCTGCTGCGGATGTGCGCTTGCAAGCGTGACAACGGGTCTTCGGCACCGCGCACCACCGTCAGCTCGGGCAGGGGCTGGGCGAGGGTGTTGTCAGCCACATCGCTGGTGCCTGCGCGCAGGGCCAGTTGCGCGTGGCCATTGGTCAGGGTGTAGAACTGCTCTGCACTCAAAAACAGCGCATCGGGCGGCAGCACGGGCCGCTCGGGGTCGCCCTGCACCAGGCGGTAGCGGTCGCGGGTGTCTTGCCAAAAACGCTGAAAGGCAGGTTCTAGATCGCCATGCAGCACCACGGTGGCGGCATCGCTTTGTGACGCATTGGGGCCAGCGCCCAGGTAGTCAAACACCGTGGCGGTTTCTTCAAAAAACAGCGGCAGGTAGTACTCGATGCCCGCCGTGGCCACGCCGTTGCCCATGTCTTTGTAAATGCGGCTTTTGGTCGGGTCGCCTTCGAGCAGTTCGCGCCAGCGGCTCCGGAATCGCGCACGCGCCGCCTCGTCCATCGGGAACTCGCGCCCGGGCAGCAGGCGCACCTCCGGCACGGGGTAGAGGCTGCGCTGGCTGTCGGGGTCAAAGGTGCGGATGCTGTCGATTTCGTCGTCAAACAAATCCACCCGGTAAGGCACCAGCGAGCCCATGGGGAACAAATCGATCAAGCCGCCGCGCACCGCGTATTCGCCGGGGCTGACCACCTGGCTGACGTGCGAGTAACCCGCCAGCGTGAGCTGGGCCTTGAGCTGGGCTTCGTCCAGCTTTTGCTTGACCTTGAACTCGAAGGTGTAGCCCGCCAAAAAGGACGGCGGGGCCAGCCGGTAAAGCGCGGTGGTGGCGGGCACCAGCACCACGTCGGCGCTCTCGGCGTGGTTGCGCTGCTTGATGCGCCACAACGTAGCCAGGCGCTCAGAGATCAAGTCCTGGTGCGGCGAGAAGGTGTCATACGGCAGGGTTTCCCAGTCGGGGAACATCACGCAGCGCAGATCGGGCGCAAAAAACACCAGCTCGTCCATCAGGCGCTGGGCGTCGGCCGCGTCGCTGGTCACGATGGCGGTGAGCTTGCCTGCTTTTTTTTCGCGCTCGGCCAGTTGGGCCAGCAGCACGGCATCGGCCGATCCGGCCGGACGGGGCAGGGTGAAGCGTTTACCAAGGGTGAGCGAGGGCAGGTTCATGGCGCAAAAAAAAGCAAAAACACCCCCCGCCGACATGGAGGGGGGTGCGAAGGTTTGACACTGCCCTGATTTTAGGGCTTGCGCCAGCGGATTGCTGGGCGCTTTCATTGTGGGGGCACTCAGTGGAGGGTCGAAGGACTGTCCGGTGACGGCCATCTAGAATCGACAGCAATGACGCAGTTTCACGCTTTGATTCCCTGTGCCGGCACGGGCAGCCGCGCAGGCACCGCCCAGCCCAAGCAGTACCAGCCGCTCGTCGGGCAGCCCATGGTCATGCACACGGTGCAGGCCCTGGCGCAGGTGCCGCAGCTGGACAGTGGCTGGCTGGTGCTGTCGCCACAAGGCGACCATGAATGGCCTTCACAAGACTGGCCTGCGCGTTTCAGGCGCGTGGCCTGCGGTGGCGCGAGCCGTGCTGAGAGCGTGTTCAATGGCCTGAAAGCCATGTTGGCCGCAGGCCTTGACCCGCAAGACTGGGTGCTGGTGCACGACGCGGCGCGTTGCTTGGTCTCGCCTGAATCGGTGAGCCGCCTAATCGACGCTTGCCAGACCGACGCCGTGGGCGGCTTGCTGGCCCTGCCTTTGCCGGACACGCTCAAAAGCGAGGAGGGCGGTCGCGTGGCGGCCACGGTGCCGCGTGAGCACAAATGGCTCGCGCAAACACCTCAGATGTTCCGCTTGCAGATGCTGCACGATGCCCTGGCCGATGTGGCGGGCAGTGGCTTTGCGGGCATCACCGACGAGGCCAGCGCCATTGAACGGAAGGGTTTGAAGCCCCGTCTGGTCGAAGGCTCGGCGCAGAATTTCAAAGTCACTTACCCGGCCGATTTCGCGTTGGCCGAGGCCATCCTCAGGAGCAGAGCATGAATTTCCGAATCGGTGAAGGCTGGGACGTGCACGCCCTGGTGCCAGGTCGCAAGCTGATTTTGGGTGGCGTGGAGATTCCCCACACCACGGGCTTGCTCGGGCATTCGGACGCCGATGTGCTGCTGCACGCCATCACCGACGCGGTGCTGGGTGCGGTGGGGCTGGGCGACATTGGTCGACACTTCCCAGACACGGATGCACAGTTCAAGGGTGCAGATTCGTCGGTGCTTTTGGCTGAAGCCATGCGCCGGGTGCGCGCGCATGGCTGGGAGCTCGTGAACGTGGACAGCACCATCGTGGCCCAGGCCCCCAAGCTGGCCCCGCACA
>CANBTZ010000145.1 GCA_947372495.1 Comamonadaceae bacterium
CGGCGCCTGACCGAGATGCGGGGCACCATGGAAACCCAGCTGGCCCAGCTGCAGCAAAGCAACGCCGCCAAGCTCGACGAAATGCGCCAGACTGTGGACGAAAAACTCCAAGCCACGCTGCAAGCCCGCCTGGGCGAGAGCTTCAAGCAAGTGGCCGACCGCTTGGAGCAAGTGCACAAAGGCTTGGGCGAAATGCACACCTTGGCCCAGGGCGTGGGCGACCTCAAGCACTTGCTGACCAACGTCAAAACCCGTGGCATGTTTGGAGAAGCCCAGCTGGGCGCACTGCTTGAACAGGTGCTCACCCCCGAGCAATACGCCGAGCAAGTGGCCACCAAACCGGGTGACAAAAACCGGGTGGACTTCGCCATCCGCCTGCCGGGCCGCTCCGACAGCGGCCAGCCCGTGTGGCTGCCCATCGACGCGAAGTTCCCCAACGAAGACTACGAACGCTTGCTCGAAGCGCAAGGCCGCGCCGACCCGGTGCAGGCCGAGCTGTGCGCCAAGGCGCTGGAAAACCGCATCAAACTCGAAGCCAAGTCGATTGCCGACAAGTACCTCGAGCCGCCACACACCACCGACTTCGCGGTGATGTTCTTGCCCACCGAGGGGCTGTATGCCGAAGTGCTGCGCCGCCCCGGCCTGATGGAAACCTTGCAGCGCGACCACCGCGTGACGCTGGCAGGCCCGACCAATTTGATGGCCATGCTCAACGCCTTGCAAATGGGTTTCAGAACGCTCGCGCTTGAAAAGCGCTCCAGCGAGGTCTGGCAAGTGCTGGGTGCGGTCAAAACCGAGTTTGGCAAGTTTGGCGATGTGCTGTCCAAGGTGCGCAACCAGACGCAGACCGTGCTCAACACGCTCGACCAAGCGCAAACCCGCAGCAACGTCATGAGCCGTGCCTTGCGCCAAGTGGAAGCCTTGCCCGAGGCCGATGCGCAGGCGCTGTTGCCTGGCGCTTTACCGGGTAGCCTGCTCGAGGGCGACGAGTGAGTAAAGAGCTGGCCCGCCTGATTGCAGGCCAGATCTTTTTGCATGCTTGCATGGCGGGCATGCGCATGGCCACCCCCTTGCTGGCCCTCAAGCAAGGCTACAGCGCCATGGCGGTGGGGGCTTTGCTCTCTCTCTCTTTGCCCTGACGTCGGTGTTTTTGGCGATCCCGGCAGGGCGTTACACGGATACGCATGGCCTGAAAAAGCCGCTGCGCATCAGCATCGCGGTGGCTTGTCTCGGCTCCATGGTGTCCGCCATCTGGCCTGTGTACCCGGTGCTGTGCATCAGCGCATTGGCATCAGGCGGCGCCACGGGCATGACGGTGATCGCCTTGCAGCGCCATGTGGGCCGCTCGGCCAAAGACGGCCTGGCCCTCAAAACCGCGTTCAGCTGGCTGTCGATTGGCCCGGCGATTTCCAACTTTCTCGGCCCGGTGGTGGCGGGTTTGCTGATCGACCACGCGGGCGCGCAAGCGGCCGACACCACAGGCTTTCGGGTGGCTTTTGCGGCCATGGCCCTGATGCCGCTGGTGACCTGGTTTTGGGTGAGCAAGGTCCATGAGCACCCGAGCACGCAAGCCGCTGGCTCTGCTGCACCTCGCAATGCCATCGACCTGCTGCGCGAGCCGATGATGCGGCGACTGTTGATGGTCAACTGGTTGCTGTCTTCGTGCTGGGACGTGCACACCTTTGTGGTGCCCATCCTCGGGCACGAGCGGGGTTTCAGCGCCTCGGTCGTGGGCACCATCCTGGGCTCGTTTGCCATGGCCGCAGCGGTCATTCGGGTGTGCTTGCCGTGGTTCGCGCGCCATGTGCACGAACACCAGATCATTACGTTCGCTATGGTGTCGACCGGGCTGCTCTTTGGCCTGTACCCCTGGATGCCCAACGCCTGGGCCATGGGCGCATGCTCGGTCACGCTGGGCCTGGTGCTGGGCAGCGTGCAGCCCATGATCATGAGCACCTTGCACCAGATCACGCCTGCACACCGCCAAGGCGAGGCGCTGGGTTTGCGGCTCATGAGCATCAACGCGTCAAGCGTCTTGATGCCCACGCTCTTTGGCGCAGCCGGGGCGATTGCGGGCGTGGCGCCTGTGTTTTGGGTGGTGGGCACCTCGGTGGGTCTGGGCTCACGACTGGCCTGGCGGCTGCGTCCACCCAAGCACCCACACCCCCACTGATGCGCCCGCTGGGTCGCTGGCTTAAACGGGCAGGTGGTAGAAGTCGCAGATGACCTTCCAAGCATCTTGCGGGGTGTCCACATACTGAATCAGCTTGAGATCTTCTTCGGTGATCGTGCCTTCTTCCACCAGCACCGAGGTGTCGAACATCCGCTTCCAGTAGTCGCTGCCATACAGCAAGATCGGCACCGGCTTGGCTTTTTGGGTCTGCACAAGGGTGAGCACCTCAAACAGCTCGTCAAGCGTGCCAAAACCACCCGGAAACGCCACCAGCGCCTTGGCCCGCATCATGAAGTGCATTTTGCGCAAAGCGAAGTAATGGAACTTGAAACTCAGTGCGCTGGTCACATAGGGGTTGGGAACCTGCTCATGCGGCAGCACGATATTGAGCGCCACCGACGGCGCACCTGACTCCTGCGCGCCCCGGTTGGCCGCCTCCATGATGCCGGGGCCACCCCCGGTGCAGATGTAGAGTTTTTCGTGGTCGGGCAAGCATGAGCAAGACTGGGCGACCAGGGTCGCAAATTCTCGGGCTTGTTCGTAATAGGCTGAGGTGCGCACGGCGCGCTGCGCCTTTTGCAGAGCCAGGGTGTCGCCACTTTGCGTGGCTGCTGCCAGCTGCGCCTGGGCGGCCTCGGCGCTCACAAATCGGGCGCTGCCAAACACCACCACCGTGTGCTCGATGCCCGCTTCGCTTTGCGCCAGGTCGGGCTTGAGCATTTCGAGCTGCATGCGCACGCCCCGCGATTCGCGCCGCAACAAAAACTCGGGGTCTGCAAAGGCCAGGCGGTAAGCCTGCGGCTGCATCAAGGCCGCGGTGTTCTCGTTGCCAAACATTTCGGCCCAGGCGCTGGGCAGGGCGGTTTCGTTGAGGTTGCGGGTGTTTTCC
The DNA here is from genome assembly GCA_947372495.1 of Comamonadaceae bacterium. Classification (GTDB taxonomy): domain Bacteria; phylum Pseudomonadota; class Gammaproteobacteria; order Burkholderiales; family Burkholderiaceae_C; genus Limnohabitans_A. Next base: position 3,063 of record CANBTZ010000145.1, read on the forward strand.
ATGGGGCCATTGTGCAATCAGCCAAGGGCCACAAGCGCCGCGCCCAAGAAAAAAGGCTCCCTAAGGAGCCTTGTTTGCGAAGACCGTGAACGATCAGACGCGCTTGCGGTATTCGCCAGTGCGTGTGTCAATTTCGATCTTGTCGCCCTGAGCCACGAACAAAGGCACTGGCACTTCCATGCCGGTCGCGATTTTGGCGGGCTTCATGACTTTGCCAGAGGTGTCGCCTTTGACGGCTGGCTCGGTCCAGGTGATTTCGCGCACAACGCTGGTGGGCAATTCCACCGAGATGGCTTTCTCGTTGTAGAACACCACTTCGAGTTCCATGCCGTCTTCGAGGTAGTTCAGCGCGTCGCCCATGTTGGTGGCTTCGACTTCGTATTGGTTGAAGTCGGTGTCCATGCAAACGTACATCGGGTCAGCGAAGTAAGAGTAGGTGCAGTCCTTCTTGTCCAGAATGACTTGGTCCATCTTGTCGTCGGCCTTGAACACAACTTCGGTGCCGAAGTTGGCGATCAGGCTTTTGAGCTTCATGCGCACGGTGGACGAGCCACGACCGCCACGCTGGTATTCGGTGCGAAGGACGACCATGGGGTCTTTGCCGTGCATGATGACGTTGCCGACGCGGATTTCTTGAGCGGTTTTCATAGGAATTGTGTCTGAAATGAAATGGGGTGGCCCTGAGGCCAAGCCCCTTATTCTAACCCGTGAGGGGATGCGTTCTTGTGGGAGCGGGGCAGGGCGATCAATCCCGCGCCGTCAGGCCATGCGCCAGACCGCCCAACATCACCCCTGCCAGCGCCCAAATCACCTCGGTGTTGCCCGTGCCGAGTGCCGCCAGCGCCGGGCCAGGGCAAACGCCCGACAAGCCCCAACCCACGCCAAAAATGGCCGAGCCGATCACTGTCTGGCGGTTCCAGCTGGCGGGTTGGGTGAGGAACTGACCGCCCAGCAAGGGGCGAGCAAACCAGCGCGGAAAGCCCTTGTAGGCCAGCATGGCCAAGCCTGCTGCGCCGCCCATGACCAGCATCAGCCCCCAGTCTTTGAACTGGAGAAAGCCGATGACAACTTCAGGCTGCACCATGGTCGCCAGCGACAGGCCAAAGCCAAACAAGCCCCCGGCCAGCAGGGTGACCAGTGCTTTGGGCAAAGTCAAAGTGCGCGCGTTCATGCCAGGCCTTTCGTGGTGATGGCCATCAGGTTGGCGGTCATGAAAGCGGTGGCCATGAAGGTCAGCACCGCGCCCAGCGACGGCAGCTGCAGCGAACCCAGCCCGCAAATGCCGTGGCCCGAAGTGCAGCCATTGCCCAGACGGGCCCCATAACCGACTAGAAAACCACCCAGCAACAGCTGCCACACAGGCACGTTGGTGTGCTGCGCCTCACCACCCGCCAACGCAAAGCGCCATACCAGCGCGCCCAGCACCACGCCCAAGGCGTAAACCAGACGCCATTGGCGCGAGCTGAGAAATCGGTCCTGCTGGAAGAAAGTGCGCTTGAAGACGAAGGACCAACTGCTGGAAAAGACGGAACTCATGCCGCCGACCCAACCGTTGAACAGGTACAGCAGCGCCACGCCAGCGCCAATGGTGAGGCCACCCAGCAGGTAATGCTGCCAGCCGAGGGGGAAGAGGGTGTTGATGAGGGACATGTTGTGCGTCTGTTCGCTGGTGAATTTGCATGCACCGCGTATTGGGGAAACATTGTTCGATATGACTTTTCAATATTACAATAGTTCTTGTAATTGGTATGCAAGGGCGCAAAAGTGAGATTTTTAGTTTTTGGATTATTGTTGTTCGCACATAACGCCTTCGCTCAGGAGTGGTCTTGGAATTGGATGCGATTTGGTTCAAATGGCCAGACTATGATTTTTGAAAGGCTGGTGTTAAAAAAACGGAATTTAAATGAATACTCTGTTAACTTAAAGTATAAAAATAATCCTTGTTTTGATAAGGCGCAAGTTGACAATTTAAATTATGAAAAAGATACAGTATCTTTTGATGTAGTTCCGCCTGCTGAAATTAGCGGCTGCGCTAGACCCAGGAGGTTCAAAATAAAAGTGGATGGTTCTGGAGGAATAGTTGAAAATTTTACAAATAATTTGTTTGAATTTGATGGGATTAAAAATAATTTAAAATTCATAGGTGACACCCCTATCGATGTGTTGGTCAATGGGCTTGCGAAAAGAACACCGATTGATATTCCATCGCCAGTAAATATAGAAGGGTCTGGTCTGGCGCAGTTGGAAAAACACAATCCGCAGGAAGTGATAACTTTGGATTTGCAACAAAAAGAGCAAGTTCGGCTGGCACAGGAAGCTAAGTTACGCGATCAGGAAAAGTTGTTGGCGGATCAGAGGGCCAAAGATGAACAGCGCCTTGCTGAAGACGCAAGAAACAAAGAACAACAGAAGCTGGCTTTGGCGGCACAGCAAAAAGAGCAATTGCGCCTCGCCCAAGAAGCCAAGTTGCGTGAACAAGAGAAACTGCTGGCAGACCAGAAGGCCAAAGACGAGCAGCGCCTGGCTGAGGCAAAAAACAAGGAACAGCAGAGACTGGTTTTGGAGGCGCAGCAAAAAGAGCAGTCTCGCCTGGCACAGGAAGCCAAACAGCGTGAGCAAGACAGGTTGATTCAACTCAGCAGGATCAAAGAGTTGGAAGCGATGGCCGAAAGTGCAAGGGCCAAAGATTTGGAGTTGGCCAAACTCAAGGAAGAACTGGCCAGCATGAAGGGTAAAAAGGAAGCCGCTCCAGCCGTTGCCGTCACTCGCAAGGCCTTGGTGATCGGCAATGACAATTATTCGAGTGTGTCCAAGCTGGTCAATGCGCGCCAAGATGCCAACGCGGTTGGGAAGTCTTTGACCGACTTGGGCTACAAGGTGACTGTCAAGAACGACTTGAATGAAAAGGACATGAAAGCCGTCCTGCGCCAATTCAAGAACGAACTTGAGGGGGGTGATGAAGTCGTGCTTTTTTACGCAGGTCATGGGATTCAGATCGGCTCTACCAACTATCTCTTGCCCATCGACATCAAGGGTGAGAGCGAAGACCAGGTTCGCGACGATGCCATTCAATTGCAAAGATTGCTCGATGACATGAACGACAGAAAGGTCAAGTTGACCCTCGCTGTCATTGATGCCTGTCGCGACAATCCTTTTCCGAAGTCGGGCCGAGCGATTGGCACACGCGGTCTTGCGCCTACAACGGCCGCCACTGGGCAGATGATCATCTTCTCTGCGGGTACGGGACAGCAGGCTTTGGACAAATTGGGGCCGGGTGACAAAAATCCGAATGGCTTGTTCACCCGCATGTTTCTCAGCGAGATGAAAACGCCCGGCGTTCGTGTTGACAACATGATTCGCGATGTACGTCGCAAGGTCGTCGAAGCGGCTAAATCAGTCGGTCATGAGCAAGTGCCAGCGATCTATGACCAAGTGGTCGGTGACTTTTACTTCAACAAATAGTCTTGATGCCAGGCTCAAATGATTCGAAGGCTGTCTCAACGGCCGCAGAACCCGAGCCGCATGTCAGCCATGCCAACGCTGTTCGCCAGTCGCTTTGGCCAATGTGAGCAGTTGGCTGGCCAAATCGCTTTGTGTCAGCAGCCCCTGCTTCGCAGCTTGGGCGCAGGCTGTCCAATCTGCCAGTGTGTTTGGACTGAGCGCAGGCCATTCACCCGCTTCCATCCCATTCCAAACCCGGTGCGCTTTGCGCAAACTCTCCGGCGCCTGCATCCAGTCTAAAAATGCTTCCAGCTTGGCGTGGTGGGCGTTGTCGTCTTGCGGGTAGATGTGCCAGATGAAGGGCTGGCCTGCCCACAGGGTGCGCACCAGTGAGTCTTCGCCGCGCACAAAATTCAGGTCGCAGGCCCAGAGCATGTCGTCAAAGCCGTTTTGGTCGGTGTAGGGCAGGGCGCTCCAGTTGGGGTGCTTGGTCCGCCCCGCCAGCGCTTGTTGCACCGCCGCCAGCGGACGGCCTGGGGTGACCAGCAGATGGTGGGGTGTGCCCACCAGTTGTGCCAGCAGTTGGGGCAGGGCGGCGGGTTCGTAGCAGAACAGGCTGATCAGCAGGCCGCCCGGGGCCAGGTGGGGGGCGTGTTGTTGGCGCCAAGC
>CANBTZ010000146.1 GCA_947372495.1 Comamonadaceae bacterium
AAGTCCCCGACTCACTCAAAGGCAAGCGCGTCCTGTCGCTTGACATGGCGGCCTTGCTCGCAGGTGCGAAATTCCGTGGCGAGTTTGAAGAGCGCCTCAAAAACGTGCTCAACGAACTGGCCAAGGACGAAGGCCAAACCATTGTGTTCATTGACGAGTTGCACACCATGGTGGGCGCGGGCAAAGCCGAAGGTGCCATGGATGCGGGCAACATGCTCAAGCCTGCGCTGGCACGCGGTGAGCTCCATTGCGTGGGAGCGACCACGCTGGACGAATACCGCAAGTACATTGAAAAAGACGCCGCGCTCGAGCGCCGTTTCCAGAAAATCATCGTCAATGAGCCCTCTGTTGAAGCCACAATCGCGATCCTGCGTGGCTTGCAGGAGAAATACGAAGTCCACCACGGCGTGGACATCACCGACCCGGCCATTGTGGCGGCAGCCGAACTCAGCCACCGCTACATCACCGATCGCTTTTTGCCCGATAAGGCGATTGACCTGATCGACGAAGCCGCCGCCAAGATCAAGATCGAGATCGACTCCAAGCCCGAGGTCATTGACAAGCTTGACCGCCGTTTGATCCAGTTGCAGATCGAGCGTGAAGCCGTGCGCAAAGAGACCGACGAGGCCTCTCAAAAGCGTTTTGGTTTGATCGAAGAAGAGATCGTCAAGCTGCAAAAGGAAGCCGCAGACCTGGAAGAGATTTGGCATGCAGAAAAAGCGCAGGCCCAAGGCAGCAAACATGTGCGCGAAGAGATCGACCTGCTGCGCCAGCAGATCGAAGAGCTCACGCGCAAGGGCGATTTCAACAAAGTGGCTGAGCTGCAGTACGGCAAATTACCCGAGCTTGAAAAACAATTGAAAGAGGCTGCGGCCAAAGAGTCGGCCCCTGGCCAAAACGCACAGCACCGCTTGCTGCGCACCCAGGTGGGCGCCGAAGAAATCGCTGAAGTGGTTTCGCGTGCCACGGGCATCCCGGTGTCCAAAATGATGCAGGGCGAGCGCGAAAAGCTGCTGCAAATGGAGGGCAAACTGCACGAACGTGTGGTGGGTCAGGATGAAGCCATCGAGGCCGTGTCCAATGCGATTCGCCGCTCGCGCTCAGGCCTGTCCGACCCCAATCGGCCGACCGGTTCCTTCTTGTTCCTTGGCCCTACGGGTGTGGGCAAGACCGAGCTGTGCAAAGCGCTGGCTACGTTCTTGTTTGATTCGGCAGAGCACCTGATCCGCATCGACATGAGCGAGTTCATGGAAAAGCACTCGGTTGCCCGATTGATCGGTGCACCTCCGGGTTATGTGGGCTACGAGGAGGGCGGTTATCTGACCGAGGCCGTGCGCCGCAAGCCCTACAGCGTGATCCTGCTGGACGAGGTGGAAAAAGCGCACCCGGATGTGTTCAACATCTTGCTGCAGGTGCTGGACGACGGTCGCCTCACCGATGGACAAGGCCGCACGGTGGACTTCAAGAACACGGTGATCGTGATGACGTCCAACATCGGCTCGCACCAGATCCAGGCCATGGTGGGCCAGCCTTATGAGGACATCAAAGACGCGGTGTGGGACGAGCTCAAGAGCCACTTCCGCCCCGAGTTCCTCAACCGCATCGACGAGACGGTGGTGTTCCACGGTCTGGACGCGGCCAACATCGCGTCAATTGCCCGCATCCAGTTGCAGTCCTTGCGTGAGCGCTTGGCCCAAGTTGATTTGGACTTGGAAGTGTCTGAAGCCGCTCTCCTTGAGTTGGCCAAGGTGGGGTTTGATCCCGTGTTTGGTGCCCGTCCGCTCAAACGAGCCATTCAGCAGCGCTTGGAAAACCCCTTGTCGCGCCAGTTGCTCGAAGGTCGGTTTTTGCCCAAGAGCCGCATTGTGGTCACGGTGGATCCTGTGCGCCAACCCGGCGTCTTCGAGTTCACAGCGCAAGCACCTCAGGACTGACACCGCTCACCAGCGTCGCCAGGCGTTGACCGCAGCAAGCCAGCAGTCTGGCGGGTTTGATCGTATGATCGCTCGCCAAACTGCTGGCTTTTTGCCGCCCAATGCCCATGAATACCGCTGCCGTTTCCTCCCCCTCTGAGTCGTTCAGGTCCGATGCCTCAGTCATGGGTTTGGTGGGCCTGGCCCATGCGAGTTCGCATTTTTCACACCTGCTCTTGCCTGTCATGTTCCCGGTGTTCATGAAGGAGTTTGGCTGGTCTTTTTCTGAGCTGGGGCTCTTGTCCACGGTGTTTTTTGTAGTCTCCGGTGTCGGGCAGGCCACGGCAGGCTTTGTGGTGGACCGTTTGGGTGCGCGCCCTGTGATGTGGGTTTCGGTGTTGCTCTTTGTTTTGGCCTGCCTGGCCGCAGCACATGCGGACAGTTACCCGACCATGCTTGTGGCCGCTGTGCTGGCGGGCATGGGCAACTGCGCTTTTCATCCCGTGGACTTCACCATCTTGAACCAGCGTGTCTCCACCCCGCGGCTGGGTTATGCCTTCAGTGTGCACGGCCTGACCGGTAACTTAGGCTGGGCGGCTGCGCCGGTGTTTCTGACATTCTGGACGGCAGCAGCGGACTGGCGCACCGCGTATCTGGCGGCGGCAGGCTTGTATGCGGGCATTTTGGTGTTGCTGGTGCTGCAAAAGGACCATCTGTTGACCACGCCGCACCGCAAGGCGTCGGCCGATCCGGCTGCGGAGTCCGATCTGGCTTTTACGCGCTTGCCGGTGGTTTGGTGGTGTTTTGCTTTTTTCCTGCTGTCGACCATGACGCTGGCGGTGGTTCAAAACTTCTCGGTGCCCATCCTCAAGGCTCTGCATGGGATTCCATTGGAGCTCGCTTCCATGACCCTCACGGCGTACATGTTGTGCGGCGCTGTGGGCATGTTGGTGGGCGGCTTTGTGGCGGCCCGGTATCCAGCGCACAGTGACCGTGTTGTGGCCATGTGTTTGACCGTGGCCGCTGTTTGCATGGCACTGTGCGCCAGCGGCCTATTTGGCCAGACGGGCACCTTGGTGGTGTTGGCTGCGACCGGCTTGGCCGTGGGTGTAGGCGGCCCGAGCCGGGACATGATGATCAAAAAAGCCACACCCAAGGGGGCCACCGGGCGTGTCTATGGCTTGGTTTATTCCGGGCTGGATGTGGGCTTTGCCATTGCCCCGATGGTCTTTGGGTACTTCATGGACCAAGGCTGGTACACCGCGACGCTGCTCAGCGCCGCGGTCATTTTGCTGTTCAGCGTCGGCGCGGCTTTGGGCGTGGGTCAGCGTACCCGAGTCGTCTGAGGTTCCTTGCAGGCTGAACCAGCGCACGAACGCGACATCCGATGGCCCGCTCTGTCGGCACAATGCCTGCATGACAGCAAGAATTGCAGGCCACCTCCTCGTTGAATGCCTCCTGGCCCAGGGCGTAACCCATGCGTTTGGCGTGCCCGGTGAGAGCTATCTGGCTGTGCTCGATGGTTTGCATCTGCACCGCGACAGCTTGCGCTTCATCACCTGCCGCCAAGAGGGCGGTGCCGCCTTCATGGCCGAAGCCCATGGCAAACTGACCGGGCGACCGGGCGTGTGTTTCGTGACGCGCGGTCCGGGCGCCACCAATGCCTCCATTGGGGTGCACACGGCGTTCCAGGACTCGACCCCCATGGTCTTGTTTGTGGGCGATGTGGCCAGCGACACGCGCGACCGCGAGGCCTTTCAGGAGGTCGACTACACCCATTTCTTTGGCCCCTCCACCAAAGGCATGGCCAAGCGCGTGGAGCGCATCGACGATCCGGCCCGATTGCCCGAGTATGTGGCCAGGGCATTTGCCACGGCCATGAACGGTCGCCCCGGCCCCGTGGTGTTGGTTTTGCCCGAAGACATGCTCACCCAGCCCGTGGCCGACAATGTGCAGCCGCTGCCCAAAGTGCAGCCCGTGCCCGCATGGTGTGATCCGGGAGCGCTGCGCGACATGCGTGAGATGCTTTTGGCTTCGAAAAAGCCCCTGGTGATCGCTGGCGGGTCTGGTTGGACCCCTCAGTCTGCACAGGCCTTGCAGCGTTTTGCCGAGAACTGGCAACTGCCCGTGGGCAATGCCTTCAGGTTTCAGGACACGTTTGACAACCACCATCCCTTGTATGCAGGAGATGTGGGCATTGGCCTGAACCCGGCGCTGGCGCAACGCATCCGTGACAGCGATTTGATCGTGGCCATTGGCCCGCGCCTGGGCGAGATGACGACAGGCGCTTACGCACTGATCGAAGCCCCGCGCCCAAAGCAAAAGCTGATCCACATCCACGCCAGTGCCGAGGAACTGAACCGGGTCTACCAAGCGGACTTGGCGATGTGCGCCACGATGAATGCAGCCGCCCGCAGTTTGGAAGTTTTGACCGCCCCGCTCGACGTGCCTTGGGCGGCATGGACCCAAGCGGCGCACCAAGACTATTTGGCCAACCTCGTGCCACAACAGTTGCCTGGCGACATTGACATGCCCGCCATCGTGGCGCTCTTGCAAAAGCATTTGCCCGAGGATGCTGTGCTCACCAACGGCGCGGGCAACTTTGCCAGCTGGATGCACCGGTTCTTTCGCCATCACGGCTTGACCAAAGGACACAAGACCCAATTGGCGCCTACCTCAGGTTCTATGGGCTACGGCGTGCCCGCAGGCATTGCCGCCAACCTCGTCACGGGCCGCCTGGCTTTCACCATTGCGGGAGATGGCGACTTCTTGATGAATGGCCAAGAGTTGGCCACTGCCGTGCAGCACGGCGGGCGTTCCATCGTTTTGTTGCTCAACAACGGCATGTACGGCACGATCCGCATGCACCAAGAGCGCGAGTACCCTGAGCATGTCAGTGGCTCAGCACTCTCCAACCCCGACTTTGTGGGCTTGGCCAAGGCGTATGGTTACGACGCTTACCGCGTTCACAAGACCGATGAGTTCGAACCCTTGCTGCACAAGGCCTTGGCCAGTGACAAAGGGGTGTTGATTGAATTGATGATGCTGCCCGATGTGATCACGACACGCGGCACGCTCAGTGCCATCCGTGAGACTGCTTTGCGCAACCAAGCGGGCAAGTGAATCCCGTTGCCCCAATGAAAAAGCCCGCTGACGCGGGCTTTTTCATGGCGTTCAAAACGCTTATTTGAGGTGCTTGCCGATCAGGCCAGCCAATTCAAACATGGTCACTTGGGCTTTGCCAAAGACGGCCTTGAGTTTGTCATCTGCATTGATGTTGCGCTTGTTGACGCTGTCTTGCAGACCGTGCTTTTTGATGTATGTCCACATCTTGCTCACCACCTCTGTGCGTGCCAGAGGTGTTGCGCCGACGACAGCGGCCAAAGCGGCGCTGGGGGTCAGTGCTTTCATGAACGCAGCGTTGGGCGTGCGCTTTTTAGCGGGAGCCGCTTTTTTGGCGGGTGCGGCTTTCTTGGCCGGCGCAGCCTTGACGGCTACTTTCTTTGCTGGAGCAGCTGCTTTTTTAGCAGGAGCAGCCTTTTTGGCTGGAGCCGCTTTCTTAGCGGGAGCAGCTTTTTTAGCCGGGGTTTTTTTTGCAGTTGCCATGTCGAAATTCCTTTGATCGGAAGTTGGTTCACAGCCGAGGAACGGTCTTTCCCGGCTGTCCACATGCTACTGGAGAAAATCAGGCTTTCCAAGTGAAAAAATGAAAAAAACACAAGGTTTGTTGCGTATTCGTGTCGATTTGCTGGATATGCGGCACGCAGCGTGCGCGTGACCACCGTCCGTATGCCCAACGTAAGTTGTGGGGCATCCACTGCGATCATTTGATTGGGAGCACCAAGATGACTTGTGAAGGCAAGATTCTTTTTTCAACCTGCGATTTTTGCGATGTGCACAAAGACGATCTGAGTGGAGACTTTCGTGTCCTCGCGCCGCTCTACAAAGACTATGGGGGCGTGTCTGTTTTTTGTGGAGAAGTCGTCACCGTCAAGTGCTACGAGGACAACACGCCGGTGAAAGTCGCAGTCGAGCATGAGGGCCACGGCCGGGTGCTGGTGGTTGATGGTGGGGGTTCGATGCGCCGCGCTTTGCTGGGGGGCAACTTGGCGGCAAGTGCCGCGCGCAATGGTTGGGCGGGCTTGGTGATCAGTGGGTGTGTGCGTGATCTGTCAGAGTTGCGTGCGGCTCAGGTGGGTATCCGCGCTTTGGCGCACACGCCTTTGCCCACGGTGCGTCAACAAGCCGGACAGACGGGCTTGCCTGTGCTGCTGCAGGACACCTGGATCCGCTCGGGAGAGTGGTTGTATGCCGACGAAGACGGCATCGTTGTGGTCCCGTCGCGGTTGCATGCTTCTTGATTTCAGCAGGCGAAGGCGCTATCTTGTATTGTGAAAATCAGTGGGTGTGCGTTGCAGCATATTTTCTCAATATGAGATATCTAATTTTGCAATGCAATATGTCAATCATAAGCCATTGATTTATAACAATTAAAAATATGTCTTATATAAGACACAAGAGACTCTTTGGGTCTTGTATAAGAGTTAAGATCATGGTCATGGCAGCGAGACAAATGTTTCTTGCCAGCGTTTTTAACTTGACCCTTGGAGTGTCCACATGCCACAAAACCTGACTGAACAATTGAGCCGCGAACAACAAATCGCAGCCCTCGAAAAAGACTGGGCGACCAACCCACGCTGGAAAGGCGTCAAGCGCGGTTACTCTGCTGCTGACGTCGTGCGTTTGCGCGGCAGCATGCCCATCGAGCACACACTCGCCAAGCGCGGTGCAGAAAAGCTCTGGGAAAAAGTCAACGGCGGTGCCAAGAAAGGCTACGTCAACGCATTCGGCGCGATCTCTGCTGGTCAAGCCATGCAACAAGCCAAAGCTGGCTTGGAAGCTGTGTACTTGTCAGGCTGGCAAGTGGCCGCTGACGGCAACACATCTGAAACCATGTACCCAGACCAATCGCTCTACGCGTATGACTCGGTGCCCACCATGGTTCGCCGCATCAACAACACCTTCAAACGTGCTGACGAAATTCAGTGGGGCCGTGGCATCAACCCAGGCGACAAAGAGTTCATCGACTACTTCTTGCCCATCGTTGCTGACGCTGAAGCTGGTTTCGGTGGTGTGCTCAACGCTTTTGAGCTGATGAAGAACATGATTGCCTCTGGCGCTGCAGGCGTGCACTTTGAAGACCAATTGGCTGCTGTGAAGAAATGCGGTCACATGGGTGGCAAAGT
>CANBTZ010000147.1 GCA_947372495.1 Comamonadaceae bacterium
AGTGCGCCTACAGTGCGGGCAAAGGCCCAAAAGCGCAGGCCTTGCAGCCTGGAAAACGGGAAATCGACGGCCAATTCAGTTCTGGTTTCGCCATGTGAACATTCAGGCATCAACTCGCGCTGTGGCGGGGGTTATGCAGACCATCCTTAAGCAAGAGCCCTTCACCTTTGAGTCCCGCGATGGTTTGAAATTCAGCGGCTACTATTTTCTGCCCAAAAACCACGTCAAAGGCCAAGTGCTGCCCACCATCGTGCATGTGCATGGCGGGCCATTTGCTCGGGCCGACCAGTGGGGTGGTGGTTTTGGATACACCGAAGCTCAGCTGTTTGCTTCATGGGGTTACGCCGTCATCGTTCCTAATTTCCGCATCACCCCTGGCTTGGGTGCGAAAAATTATTACGCTGGCTTTGGCAGTTATGGTCGAGAAATGCTGCAAGACCACGAGGATGCGGTCAATTGGGGCGTCAAGCAAGGCTTTGTCGATGCCTCAAAGGTGTGCATTTCGGGGGCCAGTTACGGCGGATATGCCGCTTTGATGGGGCCAGCCATGAATCCTGGTTTTTACAAGTGCGCCATTTCAGGTTTGGCCCCCACCGACATGAAATACCAACTCACCACCATGGCGGGCGACACCGCTTACAACGAAGCCGGTCAGGAATACTGGAAGCGTGTCATCGGTATCACCGATATGAACGATCCCAAGCTCAATGAGGTTTCGCCCTTGTTTGTGGCCCACAAGATCAAAATCCCAGTGCTGCTATACGCCGGTAAAGCCGATGTTCGTGTGCCATTTGCCCAAATTGAGCGCATGGCAGAAGCCTTGAAAGCCTCAGGCAACCCGCCCTGGGATTTCATCGCGGTCCAAGGTGAGGGCCACGGCTTTGCGAAACCCGAAAACAGGAAAAAGCTGTATAGCCGCGTGCAAGAGTTTTTGATTCAAAACCTTTCTAAGTGAATGACCTCTTTGTGACGAGCGTCTTGCGGATGTCGCAAAGGTGACATTTTGTTGCGCTTTGGAGACGCAATTTTTGCTGTTGAATATGCTTTGAAAACGATTGCAGAGGCGATTGATCACCAAACTGGGGGATCAAAGAGTTTGGTTGGTGCAAATCAAGGTTCGATCGTTGAAGAAATCGAGGATTAGGGAAAAACCTCGGTCGCAGAAATGTCAATAAATCTTTAAAAACGTCAAAATCAACATAGATGAATTCCAAATTTGGATTGCATCAATTTTTTCGTTTGTTAAAGGAAAAACATGTTCCGTCCCTCAAAAATGAGCCTGGCTGTGATGGCCCTTCTGGCTGGTGGTGCAGGTTATGCGCCATTGGCCATGTCCCAGGAATCCGATCGCATTGAAGTGACCGGTTCGCGCCTCAAGCGCGTGGATGCTGAAACGGCTCAGCCGATTCAGATCATCACCCGCTCTGACATTGAGTCCACTGGCAAGCTGACCATCTCTGAAGTACTGCAAGCCCTGCCCGTGAACAACAACGGCAGCGTGCCCACTTCTTTTGGTAACGGCTTTGCTGCAGGCGGTTCGGGTATTTCTTTGCGCGGTCTGTCGGTCAACTCCACACTGGTGCTGTTGAACGGTCGCCGCATGGCCCCTTATGGCTTGGCAGATGACGGTCAGCGGAACTTCGTTGACTTGAGCTCCATTCCATTGGACTTGGTTGACCGCGTTGAAATTTTGAAAGACGGCGCATCTGCCGTCTACGGCTCTGACGCCATCGCAGGTGTTGTGAACATCATCCTGCGCAAAGACTTCAAGGGCTTCATTGGCAGCGCCAGTGCCGGCACTTCGCGCTACGGCGATGCCAACTCAACACGCGCTTCGCTCACCAAGGGTTTTGGCGACCCAGCTTCTGACAACTACAACGCTTTCATCAACCTGGAAGTGAGCCACTCGGATGCGCTGAACATGAACGATCGCGCTGGTAAGCGTGGCTTCCTCGGCGTTCCTGATCAGTTGGACGCTGCGGGTGCCACCAAAGTGCGTGGTTATGCCACAACAACGGGTTACACCAGTGTTTCGGGCAGTCCTACAGGTTGGTCGCGCGCAGTAACAGCGCCTGGCGGCCTGACTGCTGTTTCGGGTTCCAAGTACTTGCAGTTGGGCAACGGTTGCGTGCCTAATTTGTCAAGCACTGCGCTGAGCTACAACGCCGTGCCTGCTTGCTTGTGGAACATCAACGACTACACGATGATCCAGCCCAAAGAAGACAAGGTCAACTTGTTTGCTCGCGGCACCTACAACCTGAATGCTGATACGCAGTTTTACGGTGAAGCTGGTTTGTTCAACTCCAAGGTCAGCACCATTTACACCCCAACTTCCGTGTCGGGTGTGTGGGCGAACCCTTCGAACAACACAGTGATGAACAACACGTACATCACGATGGGCCCGAACCACCCTGACAACCCCACACCTGGTTACAACGCTCGTTTGCGTTATGTCACTGCCGACTTGGGTGGCCGCAACAGCAACTACGACACAACCGTGGCCCGAGTCTTGGGTGGTGTCAAAGGCGTTTCTGCAGGGTGGGACTATGACTCTGCATTCCTGTACACCGAAAGCTCCACCAACGTTGAGCGCAACGGTTATGTCGTCAACAGTGCTCTGCAAGCCTTGCTCAACGGCACCACCTACAACGGTGTGAACTACGGTTCTTATTACCGTCTGGGCACCAGCGCCAACTTGAACTCGGCTGCCATCAAGGCCGCCATTTCGCCTACGCTGAGCAACAACACCAAGAACTCGGTCACTGCATGGGACATCAAGGGTTCGCGTGAGTTGATGCAGCTGCCTGGTGGTGCTTTGGGCTTGGCCTTGGGTGGTGAAATTCGCCAGGAAAAGTTGTCCAGCCCTCCTACACCTTACACATCCACAGGTGACATCGTTGGTTTGGGTTATTCCACTTTCAACCAATCACGCAATGTGAGTGCAGCTTATGCCGAGCTGAATGCGCCTGTGACGAAGACGCTGGAGCTGAATGCTGCAGTCCGTGCTGACCATTACTCCGATTGGGGCAATGCCTTCACACCCAAGATCGGTGCGAAGTGGAAAGCGGCTGACCCCGTGGTGTTCCGCGCTTCTTACGCTGAGGGCTTCCGTGCTCCAGGCGCAGGCGAGAGCGGCAACAGCCAAGTGTCTGCATACACCTCGTATGTCGACCCAGTGCGTTGCCCAGGTGGTGTGCCAGCTGCAGGTGCCATCAAGACAGCCGATTGCGGTGGTGGACAAACAGTGGTGTTCTCGACAGGCAACCCACAAATCAAGCCAGAAAAGTCACAAAGCTGGAACTTCGGCGTGGTGCTTGAGCCCACCAAAGACATGAACGTGTCGGTGGACTTTTGGCAAATCGAGCGCAAGAACGAAATCTTGGGCGCAGATGCACAGTCCGTGCTGAACAACCCGGCTGGTTACCCCACCTCGCAAATCCTGCGCGATTCATCGACAGCCTTGGCTGGCGTTGCGAACTCCGGGACGCTCTTGGCTGTGCTGGCACCTTACGCCAATGGTCCTAGCACCAAAACCAATGGTGTGGACGTTGACTTCCGTTACCGCTTCCCGACACTGGAGAATGGTGTCAAGTTGTCCGGCAGTGCCAATCTGTCTTACATCAACGCCTTCCGCCGTGTGATGCCTGACGGTACTGCGCTCGACTACGCTGGTACCTATGGTCCCACCGCCTTGTCCAGCTCTGCCGGCATGCCGCGCACCCGTGCGGTGTTCGACATGACCGCAAAGAAGGACGCTTGGTCGGTGACCGGCCGTGTGAACTACACAGCGGGTATCAAGATGATCGAGAGCGCTCAGGACACGACTTGCCTGGGAACCAATGGCAACGGCGATCCCATTTACATGGGCTGCAAAGTGCCTGAATTTGTGACTGTGGACGTGTTTGGTCGTTACATGTACAACAAAAACTTGGAAATCTCCGGATCCATCCAGAACTTGTTTGACAAGCTGCCTTACTTGGATCCCGTTGCCTCTTACGGTGCCACGATGTACAACCCCAGCTATGCACAGATCGGCGCCATTGGCCGTTACATGCGCGTTGGTGTGAAGTACAAGTTCGACTGATCTGCACACATTGAGTTGAAGGGGCCCACTCAGGTGGGCCCTTTTTCATTTTCAGAGCGAGCAGTTGACTCCGTGAAGTTGAAATATCCCTTTGAAAATCACTCACTTAGCCCGATTCTGGGCTAGAATAAGAGCTTCACGACCAAACGGGCGGGTTCTCACCGCCCGTTTTTTTTGGTCGATTCATTATTGGCAGAACACCCGCACCCGCTTAAAACTCCTGTGGCATTGCAGCAAATCGTTGAAGAAACCGTGACCGGACTGGGCTATGACTTGGTGGAGATTGAACGCTCTGCCGGGGGCTTGTTGCGCATCACCATCGACTGGCCGTGGCAGGGCGCTGCCGCCGAAGAGACTTTTGTGACGGTCGAAGATTGTGAGAAGGTCAACCGCCAGTTGCAGTTTTCACTTGAGGTCGATGGGGTGGAGTACAACCGCCTGGAAGTGTCTTCCCCAGGCATTGACCGCCCGCTGCGCCACGAGAAAGATTTTGAGCGCTTTGTCGGCGAGCTGATTGACGTCACGCTCAAAGCCCCGATGGGCGAAAACGCGGGTGGCCTGGTCCACGCCAGCCGCAAAAAATTCAGAGGCACGCTCGAGCGCGATGCCGCAGACACGGGGTGGCAAATCGTCTGGAGCGATGCCCCCGAAGCCAAACCTGGTCAGCGCATCAGCAAGAAGCGCGTGCCGCCACCTTTGCAGGCTTTGGGCTTCACGCTCGATGAGCTGCGTGAGGCGCGTCTGGCCCCTGTGGTGGATTTCAAGGGGCGCAAGTCCAAAGTTCAAGCCTGACCGGTGGTCAGGGTTCGCATACAAATTAAATCGGGTCAGTTGTTGATCCAGTGGAATAGGAGAGTCGAGTCATGAATCGCGAAATGTTGATGTTGGTAGAAGCCATCTCCCGCGAAAAAAATGTCGAGCGCGATGTGGTTTTGGGTGCGGTTGAGGCCGCTTTGGCTCAGGCCACCAAGAAGCTGTATCAGGGCGAGGTCGACATCCGTGTGGCCGTGGACCGCGATACGGGCAACTACGAGACATTCCGTCGCTGGCACGTTGTGCCCAGCGAAGCTGGTTTGCAACTGCCTGAGCAAGAAATCTTGTTGTTTGAAGCGCAAGAGCAGATCCCGGACATCGAAGTCGATGAGTACATCGAAGAGCCCGTGGAGTCGGTGCCGATTGGCCGCATTGGCGCCATGGCGGCCAAGCAGGTGATTTTGCAAAAAATCCGCGATGCTGAGCGTGAAATGCTGCTCAACGATTTCATGGCGCGTGGCGAAAAGATTTTTGTCGGCACGGTCAAGCGCATGGACAAGGGCGACATCATCTGCGAGTCCGGTCGCGTCGAAGGCCGCCTGCGTCGCAGCGAGATGATCCCCAAAGAAAACCTGCGCAGTGGTGACCGCGTCCGCGCCATGATCATGGAAGTGGACCTGACCCTGCGTGGTGCACCGATCATCCTGTCGCGCTCGGCCCCTGATTTCATGATCGAGCTGTTCCGCCAGGAAGTGCCTGAAATCGAGCAAGGTCTGCTCGAGATCAAATCGTGCGCCCGCGATGCTGGCTCACGCGCCAAGATCGCTGTCATCTCTCACGACAAGCGTGTCGACCCCATCGGCACTTGCGTCGGTGTGCGCGGCACCCGCGTCAACGCGGTGACCAATGAACTCGCTGGCGAGCGCGTGGACATCGTGCTGTGGAGCGAAGATCCTGCCCAGTTCGTGATCGGCGCTCTGGCACCGGCCAACGTGCAGTCCATCGTGGTGGACGAAGAAAAGCACGCCATGGATGTGGTGGTGGACGAAGAAAACCTGGCGATCGCCATTGGCCGTGGCGGCCAGAACGTGCGCTTGGCTTCTGACCTGACGGGCTGGAAGATCAACATCATGGACGCCGCCGAGTCGGCTCAAAAGCAAGCCGAAGAGACCACAGGCATTCGCCAGTTGTTCATGGAAAAACTCGATGTGGACCAGGAGATCGCCGACATCCTGATCGAAGAGGGTTTTGCCAGCCTCGAAGAAGTGGCCTATGTGCCCATTCAGGAAATGCTGGAGATCGAAAGCTTCGACGAAGACACGATCAACGAGCTGCGCTCACGCGCCAAAGACGCTTTGTTGACGATGGAAATCGCACGGGAAGAGAGCGTCGGTGAGGTTTCCCAAGACTTGCGTGATTTGCCAGGTTTGACACCTGAGCTGATTTCCAAACTGGTGGAAGCGGGCATCCATACCCGTGACGACTTGGCCGACCTGGCCACCGACGAATTGACCGACATCACGGCACAAACGGCAGAAGAAGCCACAGCCCTGATCATGAAAGCCCGCGAACATTGGTTCGCTGCAGGCCAAGCCTGAAGCTGATGGAGGCTTGAACAAAATATGTCCAGTAACACTGTTGCCGAGTTCGCAAGCGAACTCAAAAAATCTGCCGATGTCTTGTTGGAGCAATTGCGCTCCGCAGGCGTCGCCAAAGCTTCTGCCTCAGACGCCTTGTCTGAGTCGGACAAGCAAATGCTGCTGTCCTACTTGCAGGCCAGCCATGGCACCAACACCGCTGACCGCAAAAAGATCACGCTGGTGAAAAAGTCCACCAGCGAAATCAAGCAAGCCGATGCCACGGGCAAGGCCCGCACGATCCAGGTTGAAGTGCGCAAGAAGCGCACCTTCATCCGCCGTGAAGATGGCTCTGATGCAGGCGGTGATGTTGCGACGGAAGAAATCCAGGAAACTGCTGCGCCCTTGATCGACCACGCCGAACTGGCGCGTCGAGAGGAAGACGCGCGCCGCCAGGCCGAATTTATCCGCCGCCAGGAAGAAGAGCTGATCCAGCGCCGCCGTGAGCGCGAAGAGCAGGAAGCGCGCGCCCGGGAAACCGCG
>CANBTZ010000148.1 GCA_947372495.1 Comamonadaceae bacterium
GTCAACACACCCAGCCGCGCCCTGGCGCATGGCGTGGCTGGGCGCGCCAACGTGGCGTGGCCCTGGCACAGGGGCTGATGTCCGCGTCACTGATCGGCTCCATGACCATGGTGGGCATGGACTGGGCCGTCAAGCAAGCGGCCATCGACCGGGAGCGCTCGCAGGCGCAAGCGCTTTTGTTGATCAACTCGGCTGCGGGCAACTACCTGAGTCGATTCAATGACCAACTGGTGGCCATCAAACTCGATAAAACAGATGCCCTGCCCGCTGAGTGCGCCACCGTCAGCCTCAAGGTGGGCACCTCTGCTAGCGTGCCGGCCCTCATCCGCAGCGGCGGCTGCAAAACAGAGCTGGTATTGACACTGAAAAGCGATGGCACGGCTGAAAAAACCTACACCGTCCAGAACGCCTTGCAACCCACCCTGAAAGAACTCAAGGCCATGGGTATGCTGGACGGCGGGGTCTCCGAAGTCCCCCTGCTGCCCGTCACCAACCAAGTCGTCCAACCCAACGACAATGGCGAGATGGGCACACAGACTGCCCCCAACACCTACTCGGTGGTGCTTTACCCACGCTGCATTGGCGCGGGCATCAGCAGCACACCAGCCACACCTCCACCCCCTTGTACGCTCGAGCACAAAGCCTTCACCTCGCTGGTGTTCAACAACCAGCCGTTTGAGAGGGGCACCTCCTCATCGCAGAACTTCTCCCATCTGCTTGGCGGCTTGGGGCCTGATGGAGCGATCTCCGGGCCGGCAGATACCGGCGTGACCGACCCCAGTTTGCGGGTCAACCCCAATGGCGAGTTGCGCTCGATGGGCCGCAGTTGGACGATCCCCAATCCCATCTTGCAAAGCTTCAGCTACAACGACAAAGATGGCAACACCGTGAACTACGAGCGCGGTGCAGACGGCATCGCGGCGATCCGCAACGGCTATGACGCCACCACTGCCTTAGAGTACACGCGACGCGATGGCTCCAGCCCCCCCACGGCCGATTGGGACTTCAACGGCAAAAACGTCACCAACATGGGCACGCTGGAGGTCGACAGCATCAAAGGCAAAAACGGCACCCTCACCATCGACGGCAACATCCAAGGCAAAAACGGCACCCTCAATGTCACTGGCAACCAGACCGTGTCAGGCAACCAGACCGTGTCAGGCAACCAGAACGTCACGGGCAACCTCACCGTGGGCAAGGCGGGCACTGGGGGCAACGCTGCCACGGGCGTGCTCACCGCCTTGGCCGACATGATTGTCAACGGTGCCACAGAACTCAAAGGCAAACTGACCGTCATGGGCTCCGCACTGTTCAAGGGCGAAGTCACTTTTGAACAGCTCATCAATGCCAAAGACATCTCGATGACCGGCAACCTCACCGCAGGCGGCAACCTCACCGCAGCCGGTCAAATTCAGGGCGGGAGCTTGCGCATCGGCAACACCGCCATCACAGCCGATGGCACCTTGCTGGGGGGCAAGGAGGGCTGGGGCGTGGACAACGGTGCAGCCTGCGCGGCCGGTGCCGAGTACGCACTGGCGCAAAATAAAAAAGGCCAGCTGATGATATGCACCGCAAGTAAGTGGCAGCCGCTCATCAACCGCGAAAACGCGGTGGTCAGCGCCCCCGGCGCGGGACAAGAATGCAGCCCCAACGGTGCGGCAGGTCAGTTGCCCGATGGCACTCTGGCCGTCTGCACCGATGGCAAATGGAAGTCTGCGGCCCAAGGCGAAGTCAGCGTTGGCGGTGCCTGCACCATCAAGGGAGCGATATCGTCTGTCGCCATCAGCGACAGCAGGGACTACTTGGACGACCAAAAATATGCCATGGTGGTTTGCAACGGCACGAATTGGATCCAGGCCCCGCTGACCAGACCGCAGCCCCAGTACGCTACCGCAGGCCGAAGCTGTGGAGTCGACAAAGAGGTGGCACTGGACGGCCGACTGGACCCGGCCAACCCCTCTTTGCTGACCTGTGTCAATAAACAATGGGTCGATATCCGTGCCGCGAAAGTCGCCGGTTCCAACAAGTGGGCAGGCGATGCTTGTGAACCCAATGGGTCCATCGCCTTTGACTTCAACGGCACGGGCATGCTCGCATGCGCCAACGGGGTCTGGAGCAAGCTCACCACTCCCATGGCTTTGGGTGATTATTGCGCCACCGAGGGCGAAGAAGTGCTCCGTCCGGACGGCACAAGTTGGTACTGCAGCTACCCCAACAAATGGTCCAATGTGCCAAGCACCTTGCGCCTCTTCCGTGGTGACAACTTGCCCGTTGAGCTCAACCGCAGGATTAACGTTGATGGCGAAGACTACTACCTCTATTCAGAACCAGGGTACGGCATATACAAAGACCAGACGTTTGCAGCAATCGCTTACTGGCTCACCAGGCCCGATGGTGCGTGTCAGCCCCAGAACGTCTCAGCCAACGTGGACTACGACGGTTTCTGCAGACACAGCATGCCTGCCGGCAACACCTGGGCGTCCAATGAAAAAAAATGGGGGGGCGATGTTTCGGCTGCACGCTTGCATGCGCCCTACCAAGTTCAGCTGGCCAGCCAAGAGGAGCTGAATCGCATTCGGTATCGCTATGGTGGCCCACCACCCGATTGGAATTTTGGCAACGCCATTTGGACCGCAACGCGTGGCGATGAATGCAATGTGTTGTCTTGCGGAAGCCCACTTCAATGGTTCTTAGGTGTCGAAACCACTGAGGGTATGAATTTCTATGCTGGATTACCACGTGCCCAGATGCATGTGGTCTTCAGTTTCAGCCATGACAGAATCATCTTGGGATACAACGACAGGCTAGCTGCGGTGGTTCTGAAAGCCAAACGTTTGTGATGAAGCAAAGCCTCTTTGAACAGCGTGACCCCGCTGGCGGGCGCATTCACCGCAAGGTGTTGCGCCTGCCGCTGGGGTTGTCAGCCCACCCGACTTTCTGCTGGACATTCGGCATGATCTTTCCCAATTTCTTTCCTGCCAGACCGAGGGTGCGGCCCTCTTGGATGCTGGGCAGGGTGTATGTGTGCGGGGCGGGGGCGCAGGCGGCTGGCGTGGGCAGGGCCTACAGCCCCATCCACGCACAGAAGGAGACTGCAAAATGACCTTGCTCCCGATTGTCTTGTTTGTGCTGCTCCTGATGGCCAGCCCAGCGCTCTTGGGCTGGGCTTTGCGGGTTCTATTGATCTGGTGCTGGCCCCAAAGCCAGTGGCATGTGGACCGCAGTCACCTGCGGCGCATTGCGCAGTTGCTGTGCGTGCTCGGCGTGATGGTGCTGGTTTTGTTCTGGTTATCCCAAGTCTTCAGCCATGCTGCCTGCCTGATTGCAGGCAGCCTGTTTTATGGGCCAGGCTTGTTCATGCTGGCGTTTTTCACGGCGCCCACCGAAGAAGCTCCAAGCGCTTGAGCGAACCAACCCACTCCAACACCAATCTCACCATGCACAACCGAAAAAAACACCTCACGGTCGCTGGCCTGCTGGCCCTCCTGTTGCTGGGCTGCGGCGGGGGAACAGGCAGTCAAACCGATGCCTTGGACCCCATACCGGACAACGCCAACGCCACGGTGAGCCTCAACGGGGTCACTTTTTCGACAGACAACGGCACCACCTACTACACAGCAGCTTCCAGGCGCATGGCCTATGGTGCCAGAGCGCACTTGAGCGATGTGGGCACTGTTGATGGGTTCACGGGGGAGGGCGTCTGGATTGAAATCATCGATGATTTTGTGTCCACCGTCGACACCAGCATCGTGGTCCCCTCGTTCCAGCGCACGCGCATGGATGTGGTGAGTGGGAGCACCTCATCTTCATCTTCATCTACAGCCACGACTTGTAGCATGCGCTACCTGTGGCAGACCAAATACACGCACGGTGATCTGGTGTCCAGCATCGCCGGTGGCACCACTCCGGCTCAATCACTTTCGGCCACCTTGAGCGTGCCCACAGCTAACCCAGCGTGTGCCAGCTCGTTTTATGCGTCCAATACCAGCGCCGGGCTGAAGGCCACTTTGGACGTCGACCCCATCCCGGGCGTGGCCCCTAAAGCCACCGTGCTGCGCAGCCGGGTGGATCTCTCAACCACTCAGGACGGCGAGCAAACCTTGGCCAGCATCCAAGAGTATTTGCGAAGCTCGATGGGCGACCTGGGCTCCCCGGCCATTGGCGTCGTCAACCTGAGTTTGGGCAAAGAGATCAACGCGACGGGGGGCAAGACCTATGACGAAGTCGTGGCCACTCTGGCCCAGTACCCCATCACCGGGACGGTCAACACGGTCATCACCGTGGCGGCGGGCAACAGCGGTGGGCCGTGCGACCAACTCAACCTCAATGGCTGCAACCATGTGGCCGTGGCTTTGGCCATTCAGGATGCGACCAAGGACTCGACCATCGTGGTGGGAGCGCTGACCGGACCGGCAGGCGCACAAACCATGGCCGGTTATTCCACACGCCCGGGTTTCTTGAAAAACCGCTTCATTTGGGCTTCTGGTGACACCGATTTTTACCCCGATGCATCGGGCAATATGGCGCAGGGCACCTCCTTCGCTGCGCCGCGGGTGGCCGGTGTTGCGGCTTTGATCAAGCAAAAGTACCCCAAGCTGACGTCGGCTGAAATTGCCAGTGCCATTTTGGACACAGCCAGCAAGGACATGAACAACGACGGCAAGGATGACTTTGTGGGCGTGGACCCGATCTTTGGTCGTGGCAAACTCGATTTGCGCGGTGCGTTGGGCGAGGCGGCCAGACTCAGCAGCAAAAAACCTTGATGACAGTCAGATGGCTGGCGGGCTGCTGCGCCAGACCGACAACAACCACATCTGGGGTTGGGGTCTGTGTGACCTGTACCTGCGCAACCTCATTGACGACTTCAACCGCGAGGCGTTGGGCATGGTGATCGATTTCTCCAGGCTCGCCGAGCGGCTGAAGCGCGCTCTGCGGCAGATCATGGCCTGGCGTCCCGCGCAAGATGACCAGCCATTCCGGTCTTTGTGACCAGCACTCCGAAGAGGCCACTCATTTTTCCAGCTCAGGTGACCCTCCCAGAGCCAATACCAGCGCAAGTAGATTCATCTGTCGATTGTGCTGGCTTTGTAAATATACCAGCCATTGTTGCATCGTCGCTTTTTGGGCTTGTCTGTAAACAAGCAAATCGATCAGCCCCGCATTCAATCGTTCTTTCGCTTGCTCCTTACTTGAGAGCGCTGTCTTATAAGCATGGGCGGCCATGGTCTCATCAGTCTCCAATCTGCGGTACTCCTGAAGCAATCGCAGCACCTCTTCTATGGCCGTACGAACTGCTTTTTGATAAGCAAGGACTTGTCCTTTCAACGCCAACTCACTGGATTTAACCTGCCATCGATAGTCCAAAGGTGCAATGAAAGCACTCAAGCCTTGAGCGACAGTCAATGTTGGCGCTTTGAGCAGTTGACTCAGCAGTGACTGGCTGTCCCCCAATGTCAGACTGATGTTCAGAGACGGCAGATAGCCGCGTTCAATGTCCGTTAACTGGAGTTGCGCCAAGCGCCATTGAACCTCCGCAGAAAATAGATCCATTCGACGCAGGAGGAAATGTGTGGGTTGCGCTTGTGCCAATTGTGGCAATGCCCAAGCTTGCTGGAAATCCATTGTTTTTTTCAATTCCAAACAATGGAATGGAACGCTGATCAGAAGTGAGGTCCGCAAACGAAGGTTATCAATGGCTTCAGATTGAATTTGAAAGTTGCGCCTTTGAACCTGGACATTGTCCTCCAGTGGCCTGAGCGTCACTGGCGCAGCCAATCCGGCTTTGACCATTTGATGTTGGCTATCCATCTACATTGATGGATACAACTTCTACTATTCCCGCCTCAAGGGTACGCCCTACAAATGGCTGGACATCGTGACCCTTTTCCGGGACCTGATCGCCTCACCCCAACAGCCCGCCGCTGACATCGTGGCTGTCAAGTTCTTTACCGCCCCCGTCAAAGCCAGCTATGCACGACACGGTGCGCTTTCTGAGCAAGCCCAAACCCAGTACCACCGGGCCTTACAAGCCAAGCACCCTGATTTGGTCAACATCATCCAGGGGTTTCATGTGTTTGAACCCACCACCATGCCAGCCTTTCAAGCAGGCATACCGCCCAACAAAGAAAACGGTCACCGCGTCTGGCTCATCGAAGAAAAACAAACTGATGTGAACATGGCGCTGCACATTTACCGGGATGCCGTGCGCGGCAACTTGCAGCAACAAATCATCTGCACCAACGACAGCGACCTTGAACCGGCACTCAAACTGGTGAGGGCAGATGCCCCGGACATGGAGATCGGCTTGGTCATGCCTCTGCGGCCCCCACAGGCATCAGGCCAAGCGGTTTCCAACAAACGCCTGACCGAATTGGCCCACTGGACACGCAAACACATTCTGGACAGTGAACTTGAAAAAGCACAGCTACCGGATACCGTCCCAACCAAAAAGAAGCCCGCATTGAAACCTGCGCACTGGCAGTGAGGACGCGCATTCACGCTTTCAGATATTCCGATTTTCCACCCAACCAGCGGCTGACATGGCGCTCGGCCAGTGGCGGGTAGCGGTCCAGCATGACCGGGGCCAGTTCGCGGGCCCATTCGAGCAAGGGCGTGTCGGTGGTCAGATCGGCAAAGCGCAGCAAAGGCGCGCCAGACTGGCGGGCACCGAGGAACTCGCCCGGCCCACGGATCTCCAAGTCGCGCCGGGCGATCTCGAAGCCGTCGGTGGTCTCCACCATGGCGCGCAGGCGCTCACGGGCCGTCTCGCCCAGGCGGCCGCTGTCGCCCGTGCCGTAGAGCAGCACACAGGCCGACGCAGCCGCACCCCGCCCGACCCGGCCGCGCAGCTGGTGCAACTGGCTCAGACCAAAGCGCTCGGCGTGCTCGATCACCATCAGCGAAGCATTGGGCACGTCCAC
>CANBTZ010000149.1 GCA_947372495.1 Comamonadaceae bacterium
AAAGACGAACACCTGCCCACGCTCACGCGCTGGATGGCGGGCTCGGGCATCCGCTGGGGCCTGTCGGCCGAGCACCGTGCGGGCCTGGGGCTGGGCGTGTGCGGCGACGACAACTCGGCGCTGTTTGGCGTGCAGCGCATGCTCATGGGTTATGCCTGCGGTGCCGACCCGGTGGACGATGGCGTTTCAATGGGCGTATCGCCTTACTTTGAGGTGGGCGGGCTGGACGCCGAACTGGCCGGGTCGCTGGCGCACCTGTTGCAGGCCCTGATCGACTGGTGGCAAATCTGCACGCAAAGCGCCACGCCCGCACAGTGGGCCGAGCGTTGCCGCGCCATGCTGGCGGCGCTGTTCAAGCCGCGTGACGACAACGACCGCAATGCACTGGCAGCGCTCGACCAAGCGCTGAACGATTGGGTGCGGGCTTGCGGCGAAGCCGGTTTTGCCGAGGCCGTGCCCTTGGCCGTGGCGCGATCGGCTTGGCTCGAAGCTTTGAAGGCCCCCCGACTGGAGCAGCGCTTTCGAGCCGGCGGTGTGACGTTTTGCACGCTCATGCCGATGCGGGCGATCCCGTTCAAGGCGGTGTGCCTGCTGGGCATGAACGACGGCGACTACCCGCGCCGCAGCCCCCGTGCCGACTTTGACCTGATGGGCCTGCCCGGCATGACGCGCCCCGGCGACCGCTCGCGCCGCGACGACGACCGCCAGCTCATGCTCGAAGCGCTCTTGTCGGCGCGGCAGGTGCTCTACGTGAGCTGGAGCGGTCGCAGCGTGCGCGACAACAGCGAGCAACCGCCCTCGGTACTGGTGTCGCAGCTGCGTGACGAGATCGACCTGCTCTGGGGCAAAGACACGGCCAAAGGCCTGACCACCGTGCACCCGCTGCAACCTTTCAGCCGCGCTTACTTTGAAGTGGGCAGTGGTTTGCAGACCTATGCCAAAGAATGGCGGGCGGCGCAACAAGACCATCGCGGCGAGGGTGGTGGGTCAATCATTGGCGCTGCAGGGGATCGCGGCGAGGGCCTGTGCTGTTGCCGCCGCTCATGGCCACCAACGAGCAAGCCCCGATCATCTCCCTCGCCCAACTGGCCCGCTTCCTGCGCAAACCTGTGGGCGCGTTTTTCCGTGAGCGGCTGCAGGTGCATTTGGAAGACGAGCGCAGCGAGCTGCATGACGAAGAACTGTTTGGCCTGGGCGGGCTGGACTTGTACCAGTTGCTCGACCACGAACTGCAGCACGTGCCTGCGGATTTGAGCGAAGACGAACTGCCCAGCCATGCAGCGCGTGTGGTGCAGCACTTGCGTGAGGCCGGGGCCTTGCCGCTGGCGGGTGTGGGCACGCTCGAAGCCCAAAAGCTCACCCACATCCTGCAGACCCAACTGGCCGCTGCGCTGCACGAGCGCGGGGCCTACCCAGACATGGCCGAACGTGTGCTGGTCGACCAGGCACACCCGCAAGTGAGTTTGCAAGACGCTTTGGGCGGCGTGCTGGCGGGGGAGGGCGGGCAAATGCTTTTGAGTTTGCGCGCCAACAAGCTGGTCAGCATTTCCAAAGCGGGCAAGGCCACCGCATTGCCTGAAAAACTCATCGACATTTGGCTGCAGTCACTGGCCGCTGCCGCCATGGACCAACCATGCAACTGCGTGGTGGTGGGCCGCAATGCCGTGGTGCGTGTGCCCCCGCAAGACCCTGAAGTCGCCCGCACCCAGCTGCAGGTGCTGCTCGCCACCTGGGCCGAAGGCATGCGCTGGCCGCTGCCCCTGCCGCCCGGCGTGGCCTTGCAGTGGCTCAAGGACAAAGAAAACACCAATGCGCTGGCCGATGCATACGAAGGCAGCGACTTCAAGAGCGCAGAAAAAGACAAAGACCCGGCGCTTGCTCGCACCTACCCCACGGTGCATGACTTGCTGGACACGGACGCACTCGACCGGCTGGCGCAGGCGGTGTATGCGCCGCTCCAGGACTGGGCGGCAGAGGCCGAAGTCGAGGTCTTGCCCAATGCGCCTGCAGACGATGAAGGGGACGAGGCATGAGCACCGCACACGCCCTCAACGCCCACAGCTTTCCGCTGCGCGGCAGCCACCTGATCGAGGCGAGCGCAGGCACGGGCAAGACCTGGACGATTGCCGCGCTGTACGTGCGCGGGGTGTTGGGCCATGGCGATGCGTGCACCGCACCCGTGCGCCCCATGCTGCCGCAAGACGTGCTGGTGATGACCTTCACCCGCGCCGCCACCCGCGAGCTGTCAGACCGCATCCGCGCTCGTCTGACCGAGGCGGCTCAGGTGTTCCGGGGCATCGCCCAAACCGACGACGTTTTCCTGAATCAACTCAAGAGCGAATACGCAGAAGGCGAGCCCCGCGAACAAGCGGCGTATCGCCTGGCACTGGCCGCGCAGGCCATGGACGACGCAGCCGTTTACACCATTGACGCTTGGTGCCAGCGCATGCTGCGCGAGCACGCCTTTGACAGCGGCAGCCTGTTCGAAGAAAACCTGGTCGGCGACGAAGCCGCGCTGCGCCTCGAAGCCGTGCAGGACTACTGGCGTCAGCAGCTCTACCCCATGGTCACACCGCTGGTGGCGCAGGTGCAACGCGTATGGCGCGACGTGCCCTCGCTCGACAAGGACATGCGTGCCCTGATGGCGGTGCCGCTGGCCGACCCCGCCCCCGGCACGCTGGCGGAGGTCTTCGGCACGGTGCTGGCCGAGCGCGATGCGCAACTGGCGGCGCTCAAGCAGGGCTGGGTTGAAAAAGCCGACAACTTGCTGGGCTGGATCGAGGCGCAGCTGGAGCACCACAAGTCCAGTTGGGACGGCCGCAAGCTGACGTACAAAAAATCTGCCGAATGGCTGGGCGTGCTCAAAGCCTGGGCGCAAAGTGCAGACGAATCGAAGGTATTGCAAGAGGACATGAAGGCAGGCTGGACCCGCTTCACGCCCGAAGGCTTGCTGGCTTGCCGAAAACCCGGCGAAGCGCCCGTGGACTTGCCGCCCGAATCGCAAGCCTATGCCGATCTGCAAGCCGCTTTGTTGGCCTTGCCCGAACCCGCACAAGCCGCACGCCTGCACGCCCGTACCCATGTGCTGCAGCGCATGGCCGAGCTGAAAAAACGCAGCGGCCTGTTCGGATTTGCCGACATGCTGCAGCGCCTCGATGTGGCGCTGGCCGACCCCGAGTCGGGCGAGCGTCTGGCGCAGCGCCTGCGCGAGCAGTTTCCGGTGGCGATGATCGACGAGTTCCAGGACACCTCGCCGCTGCAGTTCCGCATTTTTGACCGCATCTACCGCACAGCCGAGAACCGGCAAGACGCTGCGCTGCTGCTGATCGGGGACCCCAAGCAATCGATCTATGGCTTTCGCGGTGCCGACATTCACGGCTACTTGGCCGCACGCCGCGCCACCGCAGGCCGTCACCATGTGCTGGGCACCAACTTCCGATCCACCCAAGCGGTGGTGGATGTGGTCAACCGCTGGTTCCAAATCTCTGACGATGCCTTTGGCTACCGTCAAGGCGTCGAAGACCCACTGCCTTTCCAGCCCGTCAACGCCAAGGGGCGCGATGAGGTGTTCACGACCCACAACGGCAAGGTGGAAGCGCTGACCGTGGTGCACGACGCCAGGCTGCGCAGCCAGCGCGATGCGCAGACGCACCTGTCGGCCCTGTGCGCCGAGCAGATCGTGGCTTGGCTGAGCGACCCGCAGGCCCGCTTTGCCGATGCAGGCAAAGGCGACAAACCACTGCAACCCAAAGACATCGCCGTGCTGGTGCGCACGGGCAAAGAGGCCGCCGCCGTGCGTGACGCTTTGCGCGTGCGGGGCGTGGCCTCGGTCTACCTGTCGGACCGCGACTCGGTCTTTGCCAGCGACGAAGCGCAGGACCTGTGCCTGTGGCTGCGCGGCGTGGCCGAGCCGCAACACATGCGCCGCGTGCGTGCCGCTTTGGGCACGCGCACCGTGGGCCTGTCGCTGGCCGAGCTGCACGCGCTGGCCACACAAGATGAGCTGCTGGACCAACGCGCTGAGCAGATGCGCGACCTGCGCGGGGTTTGGCAAGGGCAGGGCGTGTTGGCCATGCTGCGCCAGTCGCTGCATGTGTTGCAACTGGCCGGGCGCTGGCGCGGTCAGAGCGACGGTGAGCGCCGCCTGACCAATGTGCTGCACCTGGCCGAACTGCTGCAAACCGCCAGCAGCCAGCTGGACGGTGAGCAGGCCCTGATCCGCTGGCTGGCCCAGCAGATCGAGGAGGTCAAGGCGGGGGGCGCAGGCGACAGCGAAGAACAGACCGTGCGGCTGGAGAGCGACGAAGACCTGGTCAAGGTCATCACCATCCACGCCAGCAAAGGGCTGGAGTACCCGGTGGTGTGCCTGCCCTTTGCGCACAGCCACCGCATGATGGAAGCCCACAAAACCCCGGTGTTGCAGCGCGATGACGGCCAGGGCGAGCGGCATTGGACTTTGGACTTTGACAAGGACGACACGAAGCTGGCCGATCACGACCGCTTGCGTGAGGACCTGCGCCTGTGGTACGTGGCGCTCACGCGTGCGCGGCATGCGCTGTGGGTCGGCTGGAGCCCGGTCACGCGGGGTTCGGGCAAAAGCTGCGTCAACCACAACAGTGCTGCAGGCCATTTGTTGGGTGGCGGTTTGGACTTGGAGGCTGCCGACTGGTTACCCAAGTTGCAAGCGCTGGAAAAAGATGCAGATGAGCAGCGCTTGTCCGTGCAACTGGTGAGCGTAAGCGAAGACGTGCCGCTCACGGTCTGGCAGCGGCCCGCCCGCGCCACCGAACTGAGCGACGCCTTGGTCTGCACCGCCCGCATCGACAAGTCGTGGACGATCGCCAGCTTCTCGCGCCTGACGCGTGACCTGGCTTCGCAACCTTTGGCTCAAATGAGCCTGCACATGACCACGCCGCGCCCGGCCGATGACGAACCACCCGTGGACGCGCAGGCGCTGCCCGCAGCCGCAGTCGCCACGGGCTCTTTGGCCCCCTGGCACGGCTTTGCCAAAGGCCCGAGCGCAGGCAACTTTTTGCACGACCAGCTCGAATGGCTGGCCGCCGATGGTTTCACGTTGGACGCGCCCAAGGCCGAGCGCCTGAAAAAGCGCTGCGAAAACGCAGGCTACACGACCCAAGCCGATGTGGTGGTGCAGTGGCTCACCCGTGTGGTGGCGCAGCCCCTGCGTGGGGCCGGTAGCCCGCTGAACGCGCTGAGCACCTTGCTGCCCGAGATGGAGTTCTGGCTGCCTGCCGAGCGGCTGCACGCCCGCGAGGTGGACGCCCTGTGCCAGCAGCACCTGCTGCCCGGCGTGAGCCGCCCGCAACTGCCCGACGCGCAGCTGCACGGCATGCTGATGGGCTTTGCCGACTTGGTGTTCGAGCACGAAGGCCGTTACTGGGTACTTGACTACAAATCCAACCACCTGGGTGCCGATGACGCGGCTTACACCACGCAGGCGCTCGATGCCGCCATGGCCCACCACCGCTACGAGGTGCAGGCCGCGCTCTACATGTTGGCGCTGCACCGCTTGCTGCGCAGTCGACTGGGTGAGGCCTACAACCCGGCGCAGCAACTGGGCGGCGCGGTGTACCTGTTCTTGCGTGGCATCGATGGGCCTGCGGGCGGCAGCTGCACCTTGCCTGCGCCGATCGAATTGCTCGATGGTCTGGACGCCATGCTCAATGCCGAGGTGAAAGCATGAGTTTCAAAAAGCCCTCGCGCACGTTGTCTGTTCCCACCACGCAAATGGATTGGCTCAACGACCTGCCCGCCCAAGGCCTGAGCGCCGCGCAAACGCTGCAATGGCTGCAGCTGTGGACCCAGCAAGGTCTGCTGCGCCACATCGACAGTGCCCTTGCAGCCCAATTGCTGCGGCTCGATGGCCAAGCCAGCCCCGCGCTGCTGGTGGCGGCGGCCTTGCTCGCACAAATGGAAGGGCGTGGCCACACCTGCCTGCCCTTGGCCGACCTGTGCGCACCCCCTGTGGCGCTGCTGGGCTGGCCCACTGTGGCGGTGGACGGGCCGCAAGGCTTGCGAGCGCTTTGGGCGCACCTGCCCGCCACGCTGGCCGACTGGCAAGCCGCTTTGCAAAGCAACACATCCCGAGCCTGTTCGCGTCTGAGCGATGCACCCGACCAAGGGCAGCCGCTGGTGCTGGGCGGCACGGCCCATGACCCGCTCTTGTACCTGCGCCGCTATGCAGGCTACGAGCAGCGTGTGGGTCAGGGACTGTTGCAACGGGCCAGCGAACCGTTGCCTGTGCCCGAGGCGGCACGCCACTGGCTGGACCGTTTCTTTGTGCCCAGTGCCGAAGCCCATTCCGAGACTTCTTCCGACACCGATTGGCAAAAGGTGGCCTGCGCCGTGGCGTTGCGTGCGCGCTTGTCGGTCATCACGGGCGGTCCGGGCACGGGCAAGACTTACACCGCTGCACGCCTGTTGGCTTTGCTGCTGGCACTGCACGAGGGCGACAGCCCGCTGCGCGTGGCCTTGGCCGCGCCCACGGGCAAGGCGGCGGCGCGGCTCAAGCAATCCATCGACAACGCGCTGACCAGTCTGCAAGATCAGGTGCCAGAGGGCAGCGGCCTCGACTTGAATACGCTGATCGCCCGCATGGGCCCGGCCCGCACGCTGCATTCGCTGCTGGGTGCGCGGCCCGACACGCGCCAGTTCAGGCACCACGCGGCCAACCCACTCGATGTGGATGTGCTGATCGTGGACGAAGCCTCGATGGTGCACCTGGAAATGATGGACGCGCTCTTGCAAGCCCTGCCCCCCACAGCGCGCTTGGTGCTGCTGGGCGACAAGGACCAGCTGGCCTCGGTGGAGGCGGGCGCGGTGCTGGGCGACCTGTGCCGCGACGCCTCTGCAGGCCGCTACAGCGTGGACACTGCGCAGTTTGTGCAAACCGTGG
>CANBTZ010000150.1 GCA_947372495.1 Comamonadaceae bacterium
ATGGACGATTTTTATCACCTGTCGCGCACCGTGCTGGTCAAGGACGAGAAGCACTTTGACAAGTTCGACAAGGCTTTTGGCGCCTATTTCAAAGGCGTGGAGATGCTGACCGACTTCACCAAGGACGTCCCGCTCGAGTGGCTCGAACAAATCCTGCAAAAGGAACTCACGCCCGAGCAAAAAGCCGCCATCGAGAAGATGGGCTGGGACGAGTTGATGGAAACGCTCAAGAAGCGCCTCGAAGAGCAAAAGGAACGCCACGAGGGCGGCAACAAGTGGATCGGCACGGGTGGCACCTCCCCCTTTGGCAATGGAGGACAAAACCCACAAGGCATCCGCATTGGCGGCAAAGGCGGTAATCGAAATGCCGTCAAGGTCTGGGACCAGCGGGCCTACAAAGACTACGATGACCAGCAAGAACTGGGCACGCGCAACATCAAGGTGGCGCTGCGCCGCTTGCGCCGCTTTGCACGCGAAGGCTCGCACGACGAACTGGACCTGGACGGAACCATCCGCCAGACGGCCGCCAACGCGGGTTACCTGGACATCCAGATGCGGCCTGAGCGCCACAACAACGTGAAAGTGCTGCTGCTCATGGACGTGGGCGGGACCATGGACGACCACATCGCACGCGTTGAAGAAATGTTCTCCGCCGTCAAGGCCGAGTTCAAGCACCTGGACTTTTATTACTTCCACAACTGCGTGTACGACTTCATGTGGAAGAACAACAAACGCCGCTTTGCCGAAAAATTTGCCACTTGGGACATCCTGCGCAAGTACAACAAGGACTACAAGCTGATCTTCATCGGGGACGCGACCATGAGCCCCTATGAGATCCTGCAAAAAGGCGGCAGCGTCGAATACAACAACGAGGAAGCCGGGGCCGAATGGCTGCAGCGCCTGACGCACACCTTCCCCAAGTTCGCCTGGATCAACCCCGAGCCCCAAGGCGTGTGGCAATACCGCCAAAGCATCTCCATCATCCAGCAACTCATGAGCCAGCGCATGTACCCACTGACGCTCAAGGGGCTGGAAGACGCGATGCGCATGCTGAGCAAATAAAGCCGGCTGCAGTGGGAGCCATGTTTGGCAGACATCGACGGCTGAAAACAGGTTTTGCGGGCCTTTGGGCGCTGCTCGTATGCGTGGGCTTGTGCAGCGGGCCCAGTGCACAAGCGCAAGTACAAGCCGCAGCACTGGCACCAAGCCAAGCGTCTGCGCCCACGGTGTCTGCCGCGGCGAGCACTCCCAAAGTGGCCTTCACCCTGAAGGTCGAAGGCCCTCAAGACGCCGCCGCCTGGCTGCTGCAACACTTGGAGTTGCAACGCTACAAAGACCTCACCGACCTGGACGAAGCCGAACTCAAACGCTTGCTGCAATCGGCCGATGTGCAAGCACGCGAGCTGCTGGCCACGCTGGGCTACTTTTCACCCGCGCTGCAATGGCAAACCAGCCCGGGCGCGCCTGGTGGCCCGGCCTTTGCGATCACGCTGAACGTGAACCCGGGCAAGCCCAGCATGGTCTCCGAGGTGCAGCTCACGCTGCAAGGCGACATCCAAAACCACCCAGCCACGCAGCCGCAAAAGCAATTGCTGCTCAAGCAATGGCCACTGCCCGCAGGCAAAGCTTTCACGCAATCGGACTGGGCGCAAGCCAAATCCAGCACTTTGCGCCAACTGACATCAGAGAATTACCCGCTCGCTCGGCTCACTGAAAGCCAAGCACAGGTGGACCCGGACGCCCACACCGTGCGCCTGACACTCACTGTCGACTCGGGCCCCCGGGCCGTTTTGGGCGCTGTGCGCGTGACGGGCAGCGAACGCTATGGCGAAGCGCAAGCCATCCGCCTGGCCCGCATCAAAACCGGACAGGCTTACCGGCAAAGTGACCTGCTCGAAGCCCAGCAGCGCCTGGTGGCCAGCGGCTTTTATGACTCGGTCTTTGTGAGCCTGGACACCGAGGGTGACGCGCAGGCCATGCCGGTGAAGATCGATCTCAAGGAAGCCCTGCGCCAAAAGTGGGTGGTGGGCCTGGGCGTGCGCAGCGACAACGGCCCTCGCGTGAGCGCCGAATACACCCAGCACCGCGTGCCGGGCTTGGACTGGCGGGCCGTGAGCAAGATCGCCGTTGACAAAACATTGCAAACCCTCAGCCTCGATTTGCTGGGGCAACCCAACGAAGACCTGTGGCGCTGGACCACCTCGGGCAAGGTCGAGCACCAACTTTTTACCGGCTACGAAGTCACCAGCCAGCGTCTGCGCGCCGGTCGCACGCAACTGGCCGAACAGGTAGACCGCACTTACTACGCGCAGTACGACGCGTCCCACACCTTGGGCACCTTGGCCGACACACGCGAGTCTTTGAGCGCCAACTACGCCTGGACCTGGCGTCGCTTTGACACCCTGCCCTTCCCCAACCAAGGCTGGGGGTTTGGGCTGGAGGTGGGCTCGGGTGTGACCTTGGGCAACCAGCGCACACCTTATGGACGTTGGTTGGGCAAGGTCTTGGCCATGCAGCCTCTGGGGGACACGGCGCAAAAACTGTCCATGCGCGCCGAGTTGGGTGGGGTGGTGACCAGCAACGCCAGCGGCATCCCCACGACACAGCTCTTTTTGGCAGGCGGTGACGGCAGCGTGCGCGGTTACCCCCTCAGTGGCATTGGCGTGGCCACCAGCCCAGGCGTCATCAGCGCCGGGCGTTACCTGGCCACGGGCAGTGTCGAGTGGCAAATTCCAATCTACCGCCAATCCCAGCGCACCGACTGGGAAGGTGCGGTCTTTGTCGATGCCGGCGCCGTGGCCGACAACCCTTCGCAAATGCGGGCCAAAGTCGGCGCAGGCTTTGGCGCCCGCTGGCGCAGCCCAGTCGGCCCTTTGCAAATTGACTTGGCACAAGCGCAAGACACACACCAATGGCGCTTGCACATGAGCGTGGGGTTCAAGTTCTGATGAACGAAGACAACACCCACGCCCCCCAGCCTCACCTTTGGCACCGCCTTCACCGTGGCGTGCGCTGGGCAGCGTTCACGTTGCTGGGCCTGACCACCGTCACCACAAGCCTTTGGGCATGGGCACAAACAGAGGGCTCGCTGTCCACCACCTTGCGCGTGCTGGCCTGGGCACTGCCCGGCTCGCAGCCACTGCAATTGGCACAAGTGCAAGGCAGCTTGCGCCATGGCGGCCAGCTGGGACGCGTTCACTGGCACCAAGCAGGCTTGGACGTGCAAATCACCCACGCCGACGTGGCGCTGGACTGGTCACGCCTGAAGCAGGGCCTGCTGCCCGTGACCCGTGTGCAAGTGCAGCAGTTGACGATCAAGGACGAACGGCAACCTCAAGTAGCAACTCCCTTGACCCATTTGGGTCTGCCCATGCAGGTCGATGTGCCCTGGCAAGTGGCGCACATGATGTGGACGGGCAGCAACACCCTCACCCTGACCGATCTGCAAGGCCATTACCGCTTCGACGGGCGAACCCATGACTTGGCGCTCCAGCAACTGGTCATGGCACAAGGCCGCTACCAAGGCCAAGCCACTTTGCAAAGCACCGCGCCCATGGCGCTGAATGTGCAGCTGCAAGGTGACATCACAACGCAAACCCCGGGCAGCAAAAACCCATTGGCATTGACCGCCCATGCGCAGCTGCAAGGCGAAATCGCGGGGCCAAAGGCTGAGCTGCAGCTCAAGGCGCAGGTGCACCCCACCAGCGCCAAGACCTCGGGCATGCAGTTGCACATCGACGCCACACTGCACCCCTGGCAAGAACAGCCCGTGTCTTCGGTCAATGCACAAGCCGCTTTGGTCGATCTGGCAAGCCTGTGGCCAGGCGCACCGCACACCCAGCTGAGCGGCCAGGTGCACGCCAGTCCGCAAAACCGGGCGCAAGAGGTGCGCTGGCAAATGCAAGGGGAACTCAGCAACGGTTTGCCAGGCCCCTGGGACCAACACAAAATCCCGCTGCAACGCCTGCGCTTGGACATCGGGCACGAAGGTCCGGAGTGGCAATTCAACGCACTGGACCTGGCTTGGCCCGGCGGCAGCGCACAGGCCCAAGGCCAATGGAAGCCCTCAGGCTGGAGCGGTCGCGCAACCGTTGACCATCTGCCACCGGGCCAATGGCACACGGCACTGAGCGGCCCGGCACTGAGCGGCACCTTGCAAGCGACGCAGGCCAACGCCGAGGTGGTGAAATTCGAGGCCCTGCTGCAAGCTGCAAGTGCATGGACTGTTGCGCAGACAGGCGCTGCCCCCGCAGGTGAGACTGCCTCTTTCAAGGCCGCAGGACAATGGACGCCCAAGATGTGGACCTTTGACCAGCTGGAACTGCGGCTGGCCAATGCCCTGCTGCAAGGCCATGGCCAGTGGACGGGTGCGACTTCTTCCCTGACTGGCCAATGGACATGGGCTTGGCCCGGGCTGCAAGGTCAACTCGACGGCCAACTGGCCCCCCGCGATGGCCAAGGCCACATGCAACTCGACCTGCAAGACGCGCAGCGCAGCCTGCAATGGCTGCAGCGTTGGCCCCAACTGAAAACCCATTGGCAAGGCTGGCAAGCCCAAGGCCAAGCCAAGGCCAGCGCTCAGTGGCAAGGCGGTTGGCAGCAAGCGGACACGCGCTTGCAAGCCACGCTGGACGTACCCCGACTGCAAGTGACGGCCCCCGCCGCAGGCCATTGGCAGTGGCGCTCAGCCAGTACCCAAGTGAACGGCACATTGCAAAGCTTGCAAGTCAAGGCACAAGGGCATGCACAGCACAGCCTGGGCCTCGCTCAATTCGACATGCTCCTGCAATTGAGGCACCCCGCCGAGCAAGCTTGGCTGAGTCAATGGGAAGGCCAATGGCAACAAGCCCGTCTGCAATGGACCGCTGGACAGCACACAGCCAGCCTGCAATTGCAAAACCCCATTGACTGGCAATGGGCAGGCCCCACGGGCAGCTTGCAATGGGGCCCCAGCACTTGGCAGCTGTTGGGTCCCAGCCCCGGCCAAGCCCAACTGCAGATGGCACGCGGCGACTGGACGCCTGCCGACGGCAAATCGGCTCAAGCGCACCTGAGCGCCCAAGTGAGTGACTTGCCCTGGCAATGGGCGCAGGCCCTGGGCGCACCCGAAACCCAGGGCGATCTGCTGCTCAAGGGCGCGTTGACGCTGACCCTTGAAGACAAACCCCAATTGCAGGCGCGGCTCGAACGCAGTCGCGGGCGGCTTTTCATTGCCGCAGAAGGGGCCAGCGCGCCCCCGACGGACGCTGGCATTCAAGAAGCCTTTGCCGACTTGCGCATCTCGGGTCAAGACGCCCAGCTGCAACTGCAGTGGCGCACCGAGCGTGCCGGTCAGCTGCAAGCCCAGCTGCAAAGCCGCGTTGACGCAAGCGACCCTGCAGGCTGGTGGCCAGCGCAAGCGCCGCTGTCTGGCCGTGTCACGGCGCAACTGCCACGCATCGGCGTCTGGTCCTGGCTTGCACCGCCAGGCTGGCGGGTGCAAGGCTCGCTGGACGCCGCTGTGGACGTGTCGGGCACACGCAGCCAACCCAAGTGGTCAGGCCAGCTGCAAGCCAACAACCTGGCCGCGCGCTCTGCCGTGCAGGGCATCGAGTTCAGCCAGGGCCAATTGCGCGCCCGCTTGCAAGACCAACGCATGGTGCTCGAACAATTCAGCCTCAAGGGCGCAGGCGCGCAAGGCGGCGAAGTCAGCGCACAAGGCCAGGTGGCCTGGAACGCCTCGAACGGCGAGGCCTCTTCATTCAGTGATGTGCAGATGGACTTGCAAATCACCGCACGGGCTTTGCGCGTCAGCAACCGGGCCGATCGCCGCCTGACGGTCTCAGGGCAAATGAACGGCACGATGGCCAAAGGCCAAATGCAATTGAGCGGCCAACTGAAAGCCGATCAGGCTCAGTTCATCTTGCAAGAAGACACCACCCCCACACTGGGTGACGACGTGGTGGTGCTTCAAAAAGAAGCCCAAGCCAAGCCCGCCACCCCGGCCCCCAAAGCCCCAGTCCGCACCTTGATGGGCACCCCCGACATCCGCGTGTTGCTGGACCTGGGCCCCGACTTTCAGGTGCAAGGCCACGGCCTCAGCACCCGGCTGGCGGGCCAGGTCACGCTGGTCAGCCATGTGGCCAGCCAAGGCCAGCCGCGGCTCACGGGCCAGGTCAGCACCGAAGGCGGTCGCTTCAAGGCCTATGGCCAGCAGCTGACCATCGAGCAAGGCTTGCTGCGCTTCACAGGCCCCTACGACAACCCTGATTTGGAAATTCTGGCGCTGCGCCCCAATTTGTCGCAGCGCGTGGGCGTGACGGTGACCGGCACGGCGCAGGCGCCGCGCATCCGCCTGTACGCCGACCCCGACATGCCCGACGCCGACAAACTGGCCTGGCTGGTGCTGGGCCGCTCGCCCGCCGGGGGCGGCGCCGAGTCGGCTGTGTTGCAACAAGCGGCCGTTGCCCTTCTAGGCGGCAACGGCAAACGCCTTGGGGGCGATCTGGCCAACGCGCTGGGGCTCGACGAAATTTCGGTGGCCAACGGCAGCCGCAGCACAACGAACACCACCACTGCAGCCAACACCGCCACAGGCACCGCCATCACGCTGGGCAAGCGCCTGTCCAAAGACTTTTACCTCGTCTACGAAAGCAGCCTGAGCGGCGCCTTCGGCAGCCTGTATGTGTTCTACGACCTCTCACGCCGCTTGACCTTGCGTGCGCAGGCGGGTGATGTGAACGCGCTGGACCTGGTCTACACCGTGCGCCGCGACTGAAAGCCCCCCTTTACAATCACCCCGGCGCCACCGTAGTTCAATGGATAGAACGACTCCCTCCTAAGGTGTAAATACAGGTTCGATTCCTGTCGGGGGCACCA
>CANBTZ010000151.1 GCA_947372495.1 Comamonadaceae bacterium
GCCATTGCCTTGTGGGCCAGCCTGGCCACACTGGGTGTACGCCTATCGCACCTGCCGCCTTTCTGGCTCACGGGCGTGGCCCTGCTCATTGGCAGCGTGATTGCGCTGCCTTTGTCCCGTTGGGACCCACGCCAATGGCGTGTCCCGCTGCCGACGCTGGCACTGGGCGTGTATGGTTTGTTTGGCTTTCACTTCTTGCTGTTCATTGCCCTGCGCCATGCACCGCCCGTGCAGGCCAATCTGGTCAACTACCTGTGGCCCTTGGGCATGGTGGTGATGGCACCGCTCTTTTTGCCTGGTCTGAAACTGAATGTCCGCCAGCTGCTTGCAGCCACGCTGGGGTTTGTGGGCGCCGCATTGGCCATCACGGGTGGGCGCACTCTGGATGGCGGCTTGGCCTGGGGCTACCTGCCTGCTTTGGCTTCGGCTTTCGTATGGGCCAGCTATTCATTGCTCACGCAGCGGGTGCCGCCCTTTCCGACGGCAGCCATCGGATTGTTCGCACTTGTGTCAGGTGTTTTGTCGCTGGTCTGTCACTTCATGTTGGAACCAGCCGTTGAGCTCACTGCACAAGACGGCCTGTGGCTTTTGCTGATGGGGCTGGGCCCCTTGGGCGCGGCGTTCTTTTTATGGGATGCGGCACTCAAGCGCGGTGATGCGCGTCAGATTGGCCTGCTGAGCTTTTTGACACCCTTGCTGTCAACTTTGCTCCTGCTGTGGTCGCGAGGCGAAACACCCAACGCCAGCATCGGCCTGGCCACAGCGCTGATCGTGGGCGCGGCCTGGATGGGCCGAGCCAAAGCCACCTGAGCTTTCAGCTGCGAGGGCTCAGTTCGGAAAGACCAGGGTGGACGGGTCGTCGCTGTCGAGCACCTCTTGCGCCCAAGACGCCAACTTGCGGGTGTCGGAGCGCACAATCCGTTGCTTGACCGCGAGCACTTGCGACGGGTGCATTGAAAAGCTGCGCAAGCCTAGGCCCAACAGCAAACGGGTCATGGTCACATCGCCCGCCATCTCGCCGCACACCGACACGCCTTTGCCCTGCGCCTGACAAGCGGCAATGGTGTCTGCCACCAAACGCAGCACGGCCGGGTGCAGCGGGTCATACAGGTGTGCGACCGATTCGTCCGCACGGTCGATCGCCAGCGTGTACTGGATCAGGTCGTTGGTGCCGATGGACAAAAAGTCAAAATACTTGAGGAACAAACGCAGCGACAAAGCCGCCGCCGGGATCTCGATCATCGCCCCCAAACGGATCGGGCCGTGGACAACGCCGCGTTTGTCCAAGTCCAGACGGGCCTGTTCAATCAAGGCCACGGTCTGGCGGATCTCACTGCCGTGCGCCAGCATGGGCACCAGCATGTTCACCTTGCCATGCGCTGCTGATCGCAAAATGGCGCGCAGCTGCGTGAGGAACATCGACGGGTCGGCCAAGCTCCAGCGGATGGCCCGCAAACCCAGTGCCGGGTTCAAATGCGCGGCATCGTGCCGTGACTCATCGAGTGGTTTGTCCGCGCCCACGTCCACCGTGCGGATGGTCACGGGCAAGCCGTTCATGCCTTCGACCGCTCGGCGGTAAGCCTGGTATTGCTCTTCTTCGTCGGGCAGGTGCCCTTGGCGACCCATGAACAAAAACTCGCTGCGGAACAAACCCACGCCCACCGCGCCTGCCGAGATGGCGGCCACGGTGTCTTCGGGCATTTCGATGTTGGCCAGCAATTCGATTTTTTGACCATCGAGCGTCACGGCAGGGGTGTGGCGCAAACGGGCCAGGCGCTCGCGCTCGATGCCCTCTTGGCGTTGCTTGAAACTGTATTCGGCCAGGATGATGGGCGAAGGGTCCACGATCACCACGCCGACATCGCCGTCGATGATGATCCAGTCGTCTTGCTTGACCAGCTGGCTGGCCGAACGCGCGCCCACCACCGCCGGAATGTCCAGGCTGCGCGCCACGATGGCGGTGTGCGAGGTCTTGCCCCCCACATCGGTCACAAACCCAACAAACACGCTTTGCTTGAACTGCAGCATGTCGGCAGGCGACAAATCGTGCGCCACCAGCACCAGCGGCACATCGGTGTCTTCGAGCTGCAGCTCTTGCTGTGGCCGCGCTGGTCGAGGCGTGCGGGCCACCACCGAGCCGGTGCCTTTGAGGCTGAGCAAGACCCGCTCGGCCACCTGCTCCACATCGGCCTTGCGCTCGCGCAGGTAGGGGTCGTCCATCTCGTCGAACTGGCGGGCAATGACTTCGAGCTGGCTGGTCAGCGCCCACTCTGCGTTGTACAGGCG
The DNA here is from genome assembly GCA_947372495.1 of Comamonadaceae bacterium. Taxonomy (GTDB): domain Bacteria; phylum Pseudomonadota; class Gammaproteobacteria; order Burkholderiales; family Burkholderiaceae_C; genus Limnohabitans_A. The sequence continues at coordinate 2,287 of CANBTZ010000151.1, forward strand.
GTCCTTGATCCAGTGCACCACGCCCGCATTGAGCTCTTCGTCTTCCAGCAGCATCAGGTGCACATCGAGCAGGGCCACCAGCTCGTGCGGCGCATCCTTGGGCATGTCGCGTTGCAGCCGTTGCAACTCGTCGATCACCTCGTCACGCGCGGCGCGCATGCGGTCAATCTCGGCACCCACCTGATCGGGCTGCAAAAAATAGTGGGCCACATCGACGCGGCTGGAAGCCACGAGCACCGCACGCCCGATGGCAATGCCCCGGGCCACGGCCAAGCCATGGATGCTGAACGTCATGTCAGCACCCCCACGCTTTGCAGGCTCACAGGCACCGACATGCTCACTCGCCTTCGCCGAACTTGTCGGCCATCAGCGCCAGCAGCGCCTGCAGGGCTTCTTCTTCGCGTTCGCCAATGGTCTCCAGCACCACCTCGCTGCCCAATCCGGCAGCCAACATCATGACGCCCATGATGCTTTTGGCATTGACCCGGCGCTCGCCCTTGCTCAGCCACACCTCGCACGGAAAACTCCCTGCCAATTTGGTGAGTTTGGCCGAAGCGCGGGCATGCAGGCCCAGCTTATTGCTGATGGTCGTGGTGGCTTGGGTCATGTCTCTTTCCTGTCTGGTTCTGAGGCGCGGTGCTGCCCACGGGCATGATGCCTTGGGCGCCACCGGCCTGGGCGCGCGCGGCCAGCGCCTCCAGGCTTTCGTGTCGGTAACAAACGCTGCGCAGCAGCATGGGTAAATTCGCCCCTGTGACCAAGCGCGTGTCGGCGTTGTTGTTGAGTTTTTGGGCCACGTTGCAAGGCGTGGCACCGAACACATCGCTGAGCAACAAAATCCCCTCGGTGCCCATTAGCTGCATGGCTTGCTCGGCGCGGCTCAATGTCGCCTCGGGGGCTTCGTCAGGCGGCACATCGATGGCTTGCACGCCAGCGGCGCAGTCCGGAAAGACATGCAGCGCACATTCGCGCAAAGCACTGGCCAACGGAGCGTGGGCGATGATGAGGATGCTGTTCATATCAACGCTCATTATCGGCTTTGTTCAGTAAAAAATAGAGCCACGACAGGAACGAACACACCCCAAAGACCGCGAACGCCGCCTGGTAGGCTGCGACGCGTGCCAAGCCGCACGTCATGGCGAAATCCACCAAAAGGCCAATGCCCCACTGCACCACGAACACCCCGGCAAAAATCACCAGGTTGTAGGCCGACAAGGCGCGACCGGCCAAGTGCGAAGGAAAGGCCATGCCCACCGCAGGCTGCGCCAGCGAGACGAAAGTGCTGCTCACGCAAAACACCGACAGCAGCGCTGCAGCCCAAGTGCCAACCGCCGGGCCCAAATAAACCAACACGGCAAAGGTGAGAAAGTTGAACGGCATGCCCCAGGTGATCAGGCGGTTGGGCCGAATGCCCCTTCTGGCCAAGCCCGGCGTGACCCAGCCCCAGACCCAAAAAGCCACCAGCATCGCCAGGTTGATGACAAACAGGCCTGTGGCCGACTCGATCGGTGACCAGCCCGCCACCTGGGTCATCCAGGGCCCGGCCCACAAGGTTTGCATCGCAACCAAGCCGCCATAGCTGAAAAAGCCAATGGGGGTCATGCGCCAGAAATAGCGGCTGCGCCAGATTTCGCGGTAGCTGCCGTCGTCGTGTGTTGCGACACTGCTGGCCGATGGGCTGCTGGCCTGCCAACGCGGCACGACCCAGAAAATCAGCAGCATGGCCAGGGCAATACCCATACCCAGCGCCACAAACAGGGGCCGCCAGCCCCAAATCGGCATCAGCCACTGCACAGGCAGTGTGGAGGCCAGCATGCCGAGCGAGCCGGTCATGAGCATCCAGGAGTTGGTGCGCAGCTGGGTGCTGGCATCAAACCAGCGCCGGTAACCCGTGAGCGGTGCCATCAGGCAAGCGCTCACCCCCACGCCACACAACATGCGCGCCAGCAGCAGCCCGGCAAAGCTGTCTGCTGCAGCAAAGGCCAGACAACCCAGCACCGCCACCAACAAGAAAGCCAGGATCACGGTTTTGGGGCCATGGCGGTCGAGCCATCGTCCCAGCGGCAACTGCGTGAGCGAAAAGCCCAAAAAGTAACCCCCAGCCAGCAGCCCCAGGTCTTTGGCCGACAAGCCCAGCTCTTGGGTCAGCGTGGGCGACAAGGTGGCCGTGATGGCGCGCACCAGAGCCGAAAAGAAATACGCCACAGCAAACGCCAGAAAGACGGCCACCGCCAGGCGGCGGGGCAAGTGGGCGTGCGCGGGCGCGTCCACGGGGGCTTGTGCAGCGGCGCTCACGGCTTGAGGCTTTCAAACAAAGTGTCGGCCAATTCCGTCTGGACCTGGCGGTCATAGACAGCGGCATGGACCAAGCGCACATGGTCGCCCTCGACAAAGGCACTCCAGACCGCTTGCGCGTTCACCGCCTGGCCATCCGCACGCAGCCCCTGCGCGTTCACACGCTGGGCCGCTGGCAAAGGCAGCATGCCCGATCGCGCCCAAGCCTGGCGCTGCGGCGCCTGAGCCACCATGTTGGCGAGCGTGGCCTGCTGCCAGCCTTGCAGCACGGCATTGGCATCGGCCCCAGGCGGCAAGGCGGCGGTCATCACCGCCACCATGGCGGAGCCCGACTCACAACCGGCCACCTGCAAATCCACGGGCAAGCCGCCCAGCGGCACTTGGCGTGTGGTTCGGTCTGGCTTGCAGGGCAACTCCGTTTTGAAGTTCGTGCCCTCAAAACCGGTTTGACGCCAGTTCAAATCGGGGCTGCACGCCGCCAGCGACACGGCCGAGAAAATACACAACACAACTTTATGCATTGGGCGATTATGGGGGCCTGCGCCGTCCTGCTTTGTCACGCAGGTCTTGCCGGCCATGCTTCCACCATGGCGACAAGCGTGTGCGCTGTTTTTCGCGACAATGGCGTCATGAATTCACTCGACGGCATCCGCGTTCTTGATTTGTCCCGCGTCCTGGCGGGCCCCTGGTGCACCCAGACCCTGGCCGATCTGGGGGCCGATGTGATCAAGATCGAACGCCCCGGCAACGGCGACGACACCCGCAGCTGGGGGCCGCCCTTTTTGAAAGATGCCCAAGGTCAAGACACGGCTGAGGCCGCGTATTACCTGGGCACCAACCGCAACAAGCGCTCGGTCACCTGCGACATCGCGCAGCCTGAGGGGCAGGCGCTGATCCGCGAGCTGGTCCAACATTGCGATGTGTTCATCGAAAACTTCAAGGTCGGCGACATGGCCCGCTATGGCCTGGACTATGCCAGCCTGTCGGCCATCCAGCCCAAATTGGTGTACTGCAGCGTGACCGGTTTTGGCCAGACCGGCCCCTACCGCGAACGTGCAGGCTACGACTACGCGGTGCAAGGCATTGGCGGGCTGATGAGCGTCACCGGCGAGCGCGACGACCTGGGCGGCGGCCCGCAAAAGGTGGGCGTGGCCGTGGCCGACCTCTTTACAGGCATGTATTCGACCGTGGCCATTTTGGCCGCCTTGCGCCACGCCGAGCGAACCGGCGAAGGCCAGCACGTGGACATGGCCCTGCTCGACACCCAGGTGGCCATGCTGGCCAATCTGGGCGCCAACTACCTGGTCAGCGGCAAAGTGCCTGGCCGCGCGGGCAACGCCCACCAGAACATCGTGCCCTACCAGGTGTTCGAGGTGAAAGCCCCCGCAGATGCCGCACCGGGCAGCCGCGACCACCTGATCCTGGCCGTGGGCAACGATGGTCAATTCGCCAAATTCTGCGCGGTGGCGGGTGTGCCCGAGATGGCCAAAGACCCGCGCTACGCGCTCAATGCCGACCGCGTACGCCACCGGGCCGAGCTGGTGCCCAAACTCGAGACCATCATGATGACCCGCACCAAAGCCGACTGGCTGCCCGCGCTGGAGGCGGCCAAAGTGCCTTGCGGGGCCATCAACAACCTGGCGGAAGTCTTTGCCGACGAGCACGTGCAGGCACGCCAAATGATCAACACCTGGCAGCACCCGATCGAGCCCGACCTGCAACTGGTGGCCAGCCCGATCAAGATGAGCCGCACGCCCGTGCGACAAGACCTGCCGCCACCCCTGCTGGGACAGCACACCGGCGATGTGCTGGGCGACGTGCTGGGCTACAGCGCCGAGCAACAAAGCGCATTGCGCACCAAGGGAGTGATCTGATGGCCCAATATTTGTTGGTGCATGGCGCGTGGCACGGGGCCTGGTGCTGGCAGCGCGTACTGCCGGGTTTGATGCAAGCCGGGCACCGCGTGCACGCGGTCACGCTGACCGGAGTAGGCGAGCGCGCGCACCTGCTGCACCCGGGCATTGATCTGGAAACCCACATCACCGACGTGATGATGGCCATGGACACCGAAGAAATGAACGATGTGATCCTGGTCGTGCATTCCTACGCGGGCATGCTGGGCACCGCGGTGGCCGATCGCCGGCCTGAACGGCTCAAGCACCTGGTCTACCTCGATGCGGTGCTGCCCAAACCCGGCGAGAGCTGGAGCAGCACCCACGCCAGTGCC
>CANBTZ010000152.1 GCA_947372495.1 Comamonadaceae bacterium
CAGGATTGTGATTCCTGTTGTCGTGGGTTCGAGCCCCATCAGCCACCCCAAATAAGAAAGCCTTTCCAGAAATGGAAGGGCTTTTTTTCATGGGTTCTGCACGAAGCGTGTGCCTTTGGTTCTAGAGCGTATTTGTTATTGAATGCGCGCTCACCCGTCAATACGATGCTTGCACTTAATGCTTGGAATTTGTACTGACATGTTTGAATCGAAACGCAACCTGATGCGGTGTTTTTGGATGCTCTTCGGGCTCATGAATGCGGCCTTGTCCTGCGCTGTGGCCGCACCTTCTGACACCCTTGTTGCGCAACAAGCCATTGGCAACGACGAGGACACATTTGTCTTCATGGCACGTTGTCCGAGCGGCGCAATGTACCGCTTGATCTCTTACGACAAAGAAGTGAGCGGCATCAAGCAGTCTTTTTATGACTACGAAGGCCCCGCGGGCAAGGGCACAGTCAAAACCAAAACGGCCCCCCGTGTGTTGGCCAGTCGGGTCTGTCTGGAACGGGCAGAGATCGCTGGCGACGAGTGAGTGGTGAGGCGGGGTTCTGTGGTGACCGTTTCAGCGCGTTCGTGCTGAGATGAAGGCCTCAACGCTCTTGATGTCGATCGGCTTGTACATGACCTCGATGTTGTGTTGGCTGAACAGCTCAAGGTGCTGCGGCGATGTGTCTGCTGTCACGATGCAAGCAGGGATGTCGTGGTTGAACTCCTCACGCAGCTTTTGGATGAAGTAGATGCCATCGTGCTCGCCCAATCTGAAATCACTCAATATGAAATCGAGTTGGGGCATGGACAACAAATGCGCCTCGAATGCTGCAGGTTCGTGCGGAATGATGTGAACTGCATAGCCTGACTGCGTGAAATACTGCTGGTATGCATTGAGCAGAGCGTCGTCGTTTTCAATGATCCCCAACTGAACCAACGCCTCAGCGCTCAACAGGCGCTTGCTTTTGTCGAGCGATTCGTCGCGCTCGATGGGCATGGGCCGATGATGGGCCGCCTCAGACTTCTCAAGGACCGGGAAACGGGTGTGGATGCTGAAGGTCGAGCCTTGACCGACTCCGGATCGAACGGTGCATGTGCCGTCGATTTTTTTAACGATCCGATTGACGATGGACAGGCCCAAGCCCAGGCCGTCGTATTGCGATCGTGAGTGATCAGATCGGTAAAACTCTTTGAAAATCAACGGCAGATCTTCAGCAGGTATGCCGCAACCCGAGTCTTTCACGGTGAAGTCGAGGGTGCCAGACTGCCCGCTGAAAGCAATGGTGATGGCACCCTTGTCGGTGTACTGGATGGCATTGGCCAGCAAGTTGCGGAGGATCTGCTCCAGCAGGTTGGGGTCTCCTGTGACGGCCAAGTGGCCATTGACGAAGGAAAGCAAGATGCTCTTTTGGCCGCAAATATCCGAGAACCTGTCTTCAAGGATGTTGATGATTTCGGTCAGGTGAAAAGCACGTTCATTGATCGCAAAATTCGAATCCAGTTTGCTGATGTCCAGCAGCGTGTTGAACATGCGGTTCAAGACCGATACGCTCTTGCGCATTCGGATGAAGATGGAGCTGTGGCTGTCTTTCAGCTCCGCCGGATCGATCATGTCAATGAAGATGTTGATGGACTGCATGGGTTGCCGCAGGTCGTGGCTCGCCGTGGAAATGAACTCGGACTTGGCGATATTGGCCGCCATGGACGCGTTTTTTTCTTCAATCAGCTGATCGAAGAGTGCGTCGTTTCTCAGGCGCAGCGAGAACGACTTTTCCCAGGACTTGGCAAACAAAAAGCCCATCTTCAAGGCCAAATAAAAGGCCACCATGGACCCCAAGGCAATGGGCCAAACAATCTGATGGAAGTTGAGTGTGATGAAAACAAGCTCAGGCAATTTGAGCGGGATCACAAAGGAAGAAAAGGTCTTCCAGTCGATGCAGTATCCGACCATGCCCACAAACAAAACGGTCAAGCTGATGATTTGGTACATCAAATAACTCGACATGTCGGAGGGTTGCACAAACACAAACCAGCCCATGCCCCACACGAAAGTCACGATGCCGATGGCCGTGTTCAATAAGATGAAATCACGCTTGGTGTTGTTTTGGGGTTGGATGCGCTTGAGCAGAATAAACCGGCTCACCACGGCCACGGCCATGGCCAAGAGCCATGTGTAAAACTGAACAGGGTGCGTGTTATCGAGGTAAAGGGGAATGCACAGCAAGGGGGCCAAGATGGTGGCCACTGTGCTGGATTTGGAGAAGTTGCGCATGTGCTGCAATTTCTCAGAGCCCACCAGTTGTCTGAATTTAGATTTCTGAGTTGAATTCCTGATTTCACCCATGGCCTGTCCGATCAGCGTGTCTTTAATTGTCAGATGCAAGCAGTTGGTGTTTCTGTGCTTTCAGAACGGCCTGAGTGCGGTTGAAAACACGCAGTTCCTTGAATATCTGATTGATGTGGATCTTGACGGTTTGCTCTTTGATTTCAAGCAGGTCGGCAATGATTTTGTTGGGGTGCCCCAATGAAATCAAGGTCAATACTTCCAGTTGCCGTTGGGTCAGTCGGAATTCGCTGGACTCAGTTTGGCCAGCCCAGGGCTGAACCAATCGGGCTTCGTCGTACAGCGATTTGATGCGTTTGAAGATCGTCGCCGACGTGTTGTTTTTGGAGATGAACAGGGTTGCGCCTGCGGCAACGGCTTTGGGTTCCCACGACTGTGCATCTAGTCCGGAAATGGAGATGACGTGCGAGACGTTGGCTTTGTTCTTGAACACCTTGATACCTGCCATGCCATTCAGGCCAGGCATCAGTACATCCAGCAAGACAATCCAATTTTTGGAAGAGCTATCGACCAAGTCCATGCCTTCGCTGGCGTTGCTGGCCGTTGCCACTTCAATACCCAATGGGCTGAATTCCTTTTGCAACACTTCGCCCAAAGCTTCGCGGTAGACCGGATGATCATCCACGATGAGCAGTGAGTGTTGGTGGTGTGTGGACGCATTCATATAGTTTTACATGCTACTCCTGGCTTCATGATTTTCAATGAAACTTAGGTTGTAGGCGGGTCTTGGCAACACGTAAAAAAGCCCTTCCAATTTGGGAAGGGCTTTGGCGATCAGTTTCAAACGGCTCAGTTGACCATCACCAGTTTGCCCTTGACGCCGCGTGAGCCCATGTGGGCGTAAGCGGCTTTGAGTTCGCTCATGGGCATGGCGCTGTCGATCACGGGTTTGATCTTGCCTTGGCCGTACCACTGGGCCAGCTCGGCCATCATGGCGGCGTTGGCTTTGGGTTCGCGTCGCGCAAAGTCGCCCCAGAACACGCCCACCAGCGAGGCGCCTTTGAGCAAAGGCAGGTTCAAGGGCAGGGCGGGGATGGGGCCACCCGCAAATCCGATGATCAGATAGCGGCCGCGCCAGGCGATGGAGCGGAACGCAGGCTCGGCAAACTCGCCACCGACCGGGTCGTAAATCACGTCCGGGCCTTTGCCCTCGGTCAGGGCTTTGAGGGCCTCGCGCAGGTTCGCGGTGGTGTAGTTGATGGTCTCGTCCGCACCCAATGTTTTGCACAAAGCGCATTTTTCGTCGGTGGATGCAGCGGCGATCACCTTGGCGCCAGCGGCCTTGGCGATCTGGATGGCCGCGGTGCCCACGCCGCCAGCGGCGCCCAGCACCAACACGGTTTCACCCGCTTTGAGCTGGCCCCGGTCGATCAGGGCGTGGTGCGATGTGGCGTAGGTCATGATGAACGCGGCGGCGTCCACGGGCGGAAAGCCTGCGGGCAAAGGCATGCACAACTTGGCCGGTGCCAGAGTGTGGGTGCCAAAGCCCCCAGTGCCCGAAAGACACGCCACCGACTGGCCCACTTGGAGGTGGGTCACGCCTTCGCCCACGGCGCGGATGACGCCTGCGTATTCGGATCCGGGCACAAAGGGCAGCTCCGGCTTCATCTGGTACTTGTTCTGGACGATCAACAGATCGGGAAAGTTCAGGCTGGCCGCCTGGATTTCGATCAGCACCTCGCCCGCACCGGGCTGGGGCGTGGGCAATTCTTTCCAGGTCAGGGCGTCGACGCCGATCGGGTTTTCACAGAGCCAGGCATGCATTCGGGGTTCTCCTCGGAACAGGTTTTGATCGGCTGATCTTAGGCAAGGATGCCCTGCTTAACTTGTCCCTTGAGCGACCGGCCCTTTTGCCATGGAATGGGGGTGGCTCCACCTACAATCAGACCCCTAAGGGACTTGCATGAAAATTCTGATTTCCAACGACGATGGCTACCGCGCCGACGGCATCGTGGCACTGCGCCAGGCGCTGAGCACCATCGCCGATGTGGAGGTGGTTGCCCCCGAGCACAACAACAGTGCCAAGTCCAATGCGCTGACCTTGCACACCCCTTTGTATGTGCACGATGCCGGGCCGGGTGTGCGCTACGTCAACGGCACCCCCGCAGACTGCGTGCACATCGCCTTGACTGGGCTGCTGGGCTACCGGCCAGACCTGGTGGTCTCGGGCATCAACAATGGCGCGAACATGGGGGACGACACCCTGTATTCGGGCACGGTGGGCGCGGCGATGGAGGGCTACCTGTTTGGCATCCCGGCGATCGCCTTCTCGCAAATCGACAAAGGCTGGGCGCACTTGGACGCGGCTGCCGAAAAAGCCAAACAGCTGGTATTGCAACTGCAGGCGCAGTCGCTGATCGGCACACGCCCTTGGCTGCTGAACGTGAACCTGCCCAACCGCCCACTGGACCAGATGGGCGAGACCCGCCTGTGCCGCCTGGGACGACGCCATTCGGCCGAACCTGTCATCACCCAGCTGAGCCCCCGTGGCGAGACCATGTATTGGATCGGCAATGCGGGTGCGGCCATGGACGATGGCGAGGGCACGGACTTCCACGCCACGCGATTGGGCCATGTGGCCGTGACACCGCTGAAGGTCGACCTGACGGACTTTGACCAGCTGGGGCACTGGGGTAAAGCGCTCGCAGGTGGTGGCGCATGACCAAGCGCCCCGGGTTTCCGGTCAACTTGGAAGACGCGCGCAAGCCTGCGACGGGTCGGCCTGCGCCTGTCAAGCCCACGGCAAGCAAAGCCCCTGCAGTTAAGCCCGCTTCATCTCTTTTGGTTCCGGCTTCCGTCCAACTGACGGCCAAAGCCGTGGCCAAGCCTTCTGGGGCTTCGGCGTCCAATGCTTCGGTGCGGCCTGTCACTTCGGCGGTCCGCCCGATGGGTCAGGGCCTGGGCTTGGACTCGGGCGCGGTCCGCGCCCGCATGGTGCAAAAGCTGGCCGAGCAAGGTGTCCGGGACCACGCTGTCTTGGCGGCCATGGGCCAAGTAGAGCGCCACCGTTTTGTCGAGTCGGCCTTGGCCAACCAGGCCTACGAAGACACCAGTTTGCCCATTGGCTTGGGGCAAACCATTTCCAAGCCCAACGTGGTGGCCCGCATGATCGAGTTGCTGCGCGAGGGCACCACGGGCAAGTTGGGCCGCGTGCTCGAAATCGGCACGGGCTGCGGCTACCAAGCCGCTGTGCTCAGCCATGTGGCCAGCGAGGTCTACAGCATCGAGCGACTGCGTGGCCTGCACGAAAAGGCCCGCGAAAATCTGAGGCACTTTCGCCTGGCCAACGTGCATCTGATCTTTGGCGACGGCATGCTGGGCTACCCCAAGGGCGCACCTTATGCCGGCATCATCTCGGCTGCGGGCGGCGACGCTGTGCCGCAGGCCTGGTTGGACCAGCTCGCGGTCGGCGGGCGGCTGGTGGCCCCGACCATCACCCCGGCAGGTCACCAAGCACTGGTTGTGGTGCTCAAAACCGAACAAGGCTTCGAGCGCAACGTGCTCGAAGCCGTGCATTTTGTCCCCCTAAAATCCGGCATTGCCTGAAGGTTGGAGCACATGAACTTTTCGAATCGCACCTGCAAAGTGCTGCTGTCATTGATCGGCTTGGCCGTGCTGGCCGCTTGCTCGACCGCGCACCGCCCAGCGCCCGTGGAAGACCGCTCGGCCATGGGCAAGGCCGCGTCAGCGCCTGTGACCAGCCCGTCCGCGCAAGCCGAGCCGACCAAGCCCCTGGCTGGCGCAGAAAACGCGGGCAAACCCGGTTATTACACCGTGCAGCGCGGCGACAACCTGACCCGCATTGGCCTTGACCATGGCCAGGGCTGGCGCGACCTGGCCCGCTGGAACAACATCTCTAACCCCGATGTGATCGAAGTCGGTCAAGTCGTGCGCGTGAGCCCACCTGGCTCGGCTGTCGAAAACGCGGGCGTGGTGGTCCGACCTGTGGCCCAAAACGTTCAATCCAATGCGCAGCAAACCAACGCCCAAGCGAATGCCGCAAACAAGCCCGTGCCTGTTGCGGCGCCTGCCGCGCCAGCTGCAGCAGGCGAAGACATTGCCTTTGCCTGGCCTGCCACCGGCAGCGTGATCGCGGGCTTTGACGAGGCCAAAAACAAGGGCCTGGACATTGGCGGCAAGGCGGGCGACGCCGTGCTGGCGGCGGCCGACGGGCAAGTGGTGTACGCAGGTGCTGGGCTGCGCGGTTATGGCAACCTGGTCATCCTCAAGCACAACAGCACTTACCTCACAGCCTATGCCCACAACCAAAAGCTGCTGGTCAAGGAAGACCAGAAAGTTCGCAGGGGCGACAAGATCGCCGAGATGGGCAACAGCGACGCCGACCGCGTGAAACTGCACTTTGAAGTGCGTCGCCAAGGTAAACCGGTTGACCCTGCCAAGTTCCTTGCTGCGCGCTGATCCCTTTTGCGCAAAAACTCCCCCTTTGTCCTGAGAC
>CANBTZ010000153.1 GCA_947372495.1 Comamonadaceae bacterium
GGTTATCCTGAACGGCAAGGAAATGGCGCTCGATCTGGTCGATGCCATGGTTGCTGCTGCCGATGACAGCATCAGCGATGAAGACGTCGCCAAGATTGAGCGTTCTGCCTGCCCCACCTGCGGTTCGTGCTCGGGCATGTTCACCGCCAACTCGATGAACTGCTTGGCCGAAGCTTTGGGCTTGGCCTTGCCAGGCAATGGCACGGTGGTGGCCACGCACGCTGACCGCGAGCAGCTGTTCAAACAAGCGGGCCGCACGATCGTGGACTTGTGCAAGCGCTATTACGAGCAGGACGACGCGACGGTCTTGCCACGCTCCATGGGTTTCAAATCCTTTGAGAACGCCATCGCCTTGGACATTGCCATGGGCGGCTCGACCAATACCATCTTGCACATCTTGGCGATTGCCCAAGAAGCCGAGATCGAATTCACCATGGCCGACATCGACCGCATGTCCAAAATCGTGCCGCAGTTGTGCAAGGTCGCACCCAACACCAACAAGTACCACATCGAAGACGTGCACCGCGCAGGCGGCATCATGGGCATCTTGGGTGAATTGGACCGCGCTGGCAAGCTGCACACCGACGTGGGCACCGTGCTGGGCAAGACCATGAAAGAAGTCTTGGACGAGTGGGACATCAAACGCAACCCCAGCGACGCTGTGCAAAAGTTTTACATGGCTGGCCCTGCGGGCATTCCCACACAAGTGGCATTCAGCCAAAACACCCGCTGGCCCAGCCTGGACACCGACCGTGCCGAAGGCTGCATCCGCTCGCTTGACCATGCGTTCAACAAAGAAGGCGGCTTGGCCGTTTTGCGCGGCAACATTGCTTTGGACGGTTGCGTGGTCAAAACCGCAGGCGTGGACGACAGCCTGCTGGTGTTTGAAGGCCCGGCCCATGTGGTCGAGTCGCAAGACGAAGCCGTGGAACACATCTTGGACGACCAGGTCAAGGCGGGCGACATCGTGGTGGTGCGCTACGAAGGCCCCAAGGGTGGCCCAGGCATGCAAGAAATGCTCTACCCCACGAGCTACATCAAGTCCAAAGGCCTGGGCAAAGCCTGCGCTTTGCTGACCGACGGTCGCTTCTCGGGTGGCACCTCGGGTCTGTCCATCGGTCACTGCTCGCCCGAAGCGGCTGCGGGCGGCAACATCGGTCTGGTGCGCAATGGCGACCGCATCCGCATCGACATTCCGAACCGCAGCGTCAACGTGCTGGTGAGTGACGAGGAGTTGGCCAAGCGCCGCGCCGAGCAAGACCAACTGGGCTGGAAACCTGCGCTGCCCCGCCCACGCAAGGTGTCGGCTGCGCTCAAGGCCTATGCTTTGCTGGCCACCTCGGCCGACAAAGGCGCCGTGCGCGACCTGTCGCTGCTCAAGTGATGCGACTTTGACGGCTGGCATGGTGATGGGCGCCCCAGATTGCGGGCACAATCCCTCACCATGCTGATCCACCCCCAAATCGATCCCGTCGCCCTCCAACTGGGGCCCTTGGCTGTGCATTGGTACGGCCTGACCTACCTTGCGGCTTTTGGGCTGTTTTACTGGCTGGGCACGTACCGCCTCCAGCACCTGCCTTTTGCCCGCTTGCCCGAGTGGACGCGCCGCGACATTGAGGACATTTTGTTCCTCGGCGTGCTGGGCGTGGTGCTGGGTGGGCGCATCGGTTACTGCCTGTTTTACAAACCCGGTTATTACGCAGCGCATCCACTCGAAGTCTTTGCCGTCTGGCAAGGAGGCATGAGCTTTCACGGCGGCATGCTCGGCGTGATGGTGGCCATGGTCTGGTTCGCCTGGTCGCGCAAACGGCCATTTCTGCAGGTCATGGACTTTGTGGCGCCTTGCGTGCCCACGGGCCTGGCGGCAGGGCGTGTTGGCAACTTCATCAACGGCGAACTCTGGGGCCGCGTGGCCGACCCGAGCCTGCCCTGGGCCATGCTGTTCCGTGGGGCTGGCGATGTGCCGCGCCACCCCTCGCAGATTTACCAGTTCCTGATGGAAGGCCTTTTGCTGTTCGTGCTGCTGTGGCTTTATGCCCGCAAGCCACGCCAGCAAGGGCAGGTGGCCTCGGCTTTCCTGTTCGGCTATGGTGTGTTCCGCTTTGTGGCCGAGTACTTCCGCGAGCCCGATGCGCACTTGGGGCTGCTCAGCCTGGGCATGAGCATGGGGCAGTGGCTGTGCGTGCCCATGATTGTCTGTGGCGCAGGTTTGTGGGCCTGGTTTGGGCGGCCATCGGGCCAGCCCCACTGACGCGCAGGAGTCAGGCTTTCGGCCGGGTTGGCAGGAGGATGTGTGTTTTGCCAAGCACACGATAGGAATGCCATGAACCTCCAGCGACGCTCATTGGGTCTTGTTTCAGCAGCCTTGCTGCTCTTGACTGCTTGTTCGGGGCCTCCGCTCAGTGCTCAGGCAGAGCGGACCCCGATCGTGTTTGTGCATGGCAACGGCGACACCGCAGGCCTGTGGCAGTCCACCATTTGGCGTTTCGAGTCCAACGGCTGGCCCACGGACCGCTTGCACGCCATTGACGTGCCTTACCCATTGGCGCGCGACGCCGACAACAAAGCGCAAGCCGGGCGTTCGTCGACCCAGGAACACATGGCTTTCTTGCGGGACGAGGTGCAGGCCGTCTTGCGCCGCACCGGGGCAAAGCAAGTGGTTTTGGTGGGAAACTCGCGCGGGGGCAATGCGATTCGCAACTTCATTTGCAACGGCGGTGGTGCCGCCGTCGTCAGCCATGCCGTGCTGGGCGGCACGCCCAACCATGGGGTGCAGGCCATTCCTGGCGTCAACGAGGCCAACGAGTTTTCCGGCACAGGCCCGTTCCTGAAGCAACTCAATGCCCCCAAAAACGCGCAAGGCGACGAGGTTTGCGGCCCCACACGCTGGATGACCATCCGCTCGGACAACAACGACAAATTCGCGCAGCCCGATGGGCTGTGGCTGGGCATGAAAGGCAAACCCACGATGGTGGGCTTTGAGGGCCCCGAACTCATAGGGGCCACGAATGTGGTGATTCCCAAAATCGACCACCGGGAAACGTCTTACTCCCAAGCCGCCTTTGAAGCCACTTACCGCTTCATTACCGGGCAGGTGCCGCGCGTTGGTCTGGTGCACCAGACCGAGGTGGTGCTGAACGGCAAATTGGTTGGCCTGGGTCTGGACCCGACGGACGCGGGCAGCGGCAACTTCGTCAACAACCTGCCTTTGCGCGGCGCCCGCATGGCCATTTTCGTCACCGACGCGGCCACAGGACAGCGCCAAGGGCCAGCGCTTCACGTTCAAACCACGGGGGCCGATGGGCAGTGGGGGCCTTTTCGGGGGCGAGGCGACACTGCGTATGAGTTCGAGATCCAGGCTGCGGGTTACGCCACCACGCACATCTACCGCAGCCCATTGCCCAGATCAAGCCCATGGCTCAACATGCGGCCAGAGCGTGTGAACGACGCCGACCGTGCGGCCCAGGCGGTGCTCAGCTTCACCCGACCCCGGGGGTATTTCGATCCGGCGCGCGATGCCATGAGCCTCGATGGGCAAAGCAGCTTGCCTGGCGTGCCGCCAGGCGCAGGGGTGGCTTCGAGCCGCTTGCGCTTGAATGACAGCACGCAGCGCAGCGTGGTCGCCAGCTTCAATGGCGAAAAAATCGTGGGTTTGACATGGCCCATGGCCCAAGGTCACACGACGGTGCTCGAACTGACCGATTGAGCCCCGTGCGCTGCAGGGGCTGATCAGATCGCTGCTTACGCTGGCCGCTTTTGCAGCCAGTCGCCCCGCACCGCCTCGTAGGCCGCCGCCACCTGCAACAAGGCCAGATCGCCTTGCGGGTTGCCGATCAACTGCACGCCCATGGGCCAGCCGTGTGTCGGGTGAAAGCCTGCGGGCAGGCTGATGGCGGGCAGGCCCGCCAGCGTGGCGTAGATGGTGCACTCCATCCAGCGGTGGTAGGTGTCCATGGCGCGCGAGCCGATGTTTTGCGGCCAGCGCGCTTGCAGTGCAAACGGCCAGGTCTGCGCCACGGGCAGTGCCAGCACATCGTATTGGCCAAACAGACCGAGCAGGTGCTGGTAGAACGCACTGCGCGTCTGGCTGGCCTGCATGAAGTCCATGAACGAGAGCTTGAGCGAGTTCTCGTGTTCCCACAGGGCTTCGGGTTTGAGTTGGTCTTTGGCGCCCGGAATTTGCAACAAGGCCGCCACCTTGGGGCCGACCAGCGCACGGCGCCAGACCAACCAGCAGTCCCACAGCGCTTGCGTGTCAAAGCCCAGACCGATGGCGCTCACCTGGGCACCTTGGCCCGCCATGTGCTGCAGAGCGTCCTGGCACACGTCCAGAATGCCATCCTCCATGGCCAGATGCCCATTCAAATCGCCCAGCCAACCGACACGTAAACCGCGCAGCGCCTCGGGCGTGTACCGCAAGCCAGATGCATCGACGCTGCCGTTGAGTGACAGCGGTTGGCGGGCGTCATGGCCTGACTGCGTGGCCAGCAGGCGGGCCAAGTCGCGCACGCTGCGGGCCATGGGGCCTTCGGTGCCCAGCTGGTCCACCCACACATCGGCCCCGGGGCCAAAGGGCACGCGGCCTTGCGAGGGGCGCATGCCAAAAATGTGGTTCCAGCCCGCCGGGTTGCGCAAGCTGCCCATGAAGTCCGAGCCATCGGCCACGGGCAGCAGGCGCTGGGCCAGTGCCACGGCCGCGCCGCCGCTGCTGCCGCCTGCGCTCACCGCCGTGTCCCAGGCGTTGGGCGTGGCACCAAACAGGGTGTTGAAGGTGTGCGAGCCCAGGCCCAGCTCGGGCATGTTGGTCTTGCCGATCGCAATCGCGCCCGCCGCCTTCATGCGCTCGGTCATGATGCTGTCCTTGGCAGGCAGGGCCGCTTGCAGCACGGTACTGCCAAAGGTGGTTGGAAAGCCCACCGCGTGACCAGTGTCCTTGATGGCCTGCGGGATGCCGTGCAGCCAGCCGCGCGACTGGCCGAGCGCCAGCTCGGTGTCGCAGGTCCGTGCTTGGGCCAGCAGGGTATCGGCCGGGGCGAGGTTGACGATGGCGTTGTAGGTGGGGTTGAGCTGCTCGATGCGCTCCAGGTAAGCCTGCATCACCTCGGTGCAAGAAACCTGCCGCTGGTGGATGCGCTCAGACAGTTCGCTGGCGTTGAAGTCGGTGATTTGGGTCATGCAGGATTCAGGGGGCTTGAATGAAATAAACCCGGGGATGCACGGTGGTGTGTGCATGTCCCGGGCCGTCGAGTGTTGCAGCGCTTTCGCGCCGCAGGGTTCACGTCATTGAGGTTCGACGTTGGCGGCCTTGAACAAGGCGCGGTAGCGGGACACCTCCTGGGTGTAGAAGCGGTCGACTTCAGCCACGCTCATGCTTGCAGGCACCTGGCTGCCGGTGGTGGTCATGCCCTTGACAAAGGCTTCGGACTTGATGGCCTCGTTCATGGCCTGGTTGAGTTTTTGGACCACGGCGTCGGGCGTGTTTTTAGACACCTGCAGGCCGATCCAGATGTCGAACACGAAGTCGGACATGCCACGCTGCGCGCTGATGGGCACGGCATCGGGCAGTTGGGGGTGAGGGGCGGTGGACGAGATGCCGATGATCTTGAAGCGGTTGTCCTTGACCATGCCGATGATGGGGCCTGCCACGGGGACAAAGGCCATGTCCACGCTGTTACCGCCCAGGTCGGTGTAGATCTGCACGGCCGCTTTGTAGGGCACGTGCAGCATGTCCAGTCCTGTCAGGGTTTTGAAGCGCTCACCCATGATGTGGTACAGCGAGCCCTGGCCCACGCTGGCGTAGCTGACTTGCTTGCCTTTGGCCCAGGCCAAGAATTCCGGGATGTTGTTGACCGGCAGGTCCTTGCGCACCGCCAGGCCGATCGAAGTGCGGCCCATGAGGCTCGCCATGCGGACTTCTTCGGGCTTGAACTTGACGGCCGACAGGGCCAGGGGGGCCATCACCAGCTCCATGGGGGTGCTCAGCAGCTGGTAGTAGCCGTCAGCAGGGGCTGCCAGCACTTTTTGAACGCCCAAAGCGCCGCTCACGCCGCCCAGGTTTTCGACCACCATTTTTTGGCCGAGTTGTTTTTCGTATTCGACCTGCACCAGGCGGGCCACCGCATCCGAAGGGCCGCCCGCAGGGTAGGGCACCATCACGGTGACCATCTTGTTGGGGAAGCCCTGTGCAGTGGCGCTGAGCACCATCAGGCTGCCCAGCAGGCCAGCGAGCAGTCGCGAAATCGTACGGCGTGAAATCATGGTTTGTCGTCCTCGGGTGTTGTGGTGGCGGCCGCACACGCTGCGGTCACGGGGAATCCACAGTCTGAACAACTTGCCCGTTTCCCTGTATCGAAAAATGGCAAACGCCGGGCGGGGTTTTCCCCAAAAGTGCCGGTAGGCCCGTTTTCAGGGCTGCTTTGCCAAACCCTGCACCGCCTGCTGCGCCGCTTGCAGGCCTTGGCGCCAGACCTGTTGTCGCCAGTCGCTGGTGGGCGGATTGAACGCTTCACGCATGTCCGCCCGGATGGCCGCCTGCTGCGCGGGCGGGGTCTCGGGGTGCAAAGCCAGCCAATGGTCAGCGCGCATGGCCAGAATCATCTGCGCCAGCGGCAGGGTGCCAAACTCCAGGCAAATGCCCGTGTACTGGGCCTGCGGGCACTCTTCGTAGATGGCCATTTGGATCGGACCGGACAGGGGTACGCTTTTGGACGTGCCCGTGTCCACCGAGGTGATGTCTGCTCCCCACCACTGGCGGG
>CANBTZ010000154.1 GCA_947372495.1 Comamonadaceae bacterium
GCCTTGGCTTTTTCAGCGACGTCGTTGAAGAAGTCAAACATCAACAAAGTCTTCTTGAGGCCTTCGGCGGCCACGGCGGCCACTTCAGCGTCGTCAAGCAACTCGATCAGAGGGTGCACGTTGTAGCCGCCCACCATGGTGCCCAGCAACTCCGTGGCTTTGGACTTGGAGATCAAGGCCACTTTGATTTCGCCGTGCGCAACAGCCGCCAAGAATGAAGCTTTGACTTTGGCCGCATCGTCCACGCCCGGTGGCACGCGGTGCGTCAGCAGGTCCATCAAGAAGGCATCTTCGCCTGCAGGCGGGTTCTTGATCAGCTCGATCAATGCGGCGACTTGCTTGGCGTCCAGCGGCAGGGCTGGGATGCCAAGGGCCGCACGTTCGGCGGTGTGTTCACGGTAGGCTTGCAACATGGTTTTTTCTCCTGTCAAACAAAATCAAAAGGGTTATCGCCCCATGCCGGTCGTGTCGAACAGCTTGGGCGGGGGATTGGTTTTCATGCTCTGGGCGTAGGCCAGTTGTTCTGGATGGGCGCATTCGTCTGCCACGCGCCGACCTTTTTTCTGGTCCATCAACATCGATTTATTGGCCAACTGCAGCCAGACGGCGCCAGCTTTGTTGTCTTCGAGGCGGATCGCCCCGGTGCTGGTGACCACGGGCCGCATGCGGTAGCGAAAGCCCTTGCCTTGCACATTGAAATGGCCTGGCTGCGCCGCATCGTGCTCCACACGGATGCTGGTGCCCAGCTCGCAAGGCAGATGGCCTTGGTGCACACGTTGGGCAATGGCCAGCTCTTCGGCACTCACCGCGTCATGGGGCGCTCCGACTTGGGCGGACACCGGCACCGCCGCTGCAGCAGGGGCAACAACGATGGATGGGGACTTGACGGACACGGGGGCATTGACAGCGGCCACGACGGGCGCATTGAAGGACGGCTGCACAGCCGTCTGCACAGGCGCCTGCGTTGCGGTGGTGCCTGGCCCCACCACCGCTGTGGCAGGCTGCAAGGCCGCAGCCTGAGCAATCGCAGCAGCTTGCGCTGCCGCGGTGGCCTCTTCACTGGCCGACATTTTGGGTTTGACCGCCGCCTTGTTGGCCACGGTTTTGTTTTTGTTGACCGGGACCTGTGCCCCAGCCCAAGTTGACAACATGGTCAGCACCACCAGCACAACTGCTTTTTGCATGAAACGCCCCAGAAAGAGTGAAGCTTGCATCATGAACCGCGCACGGCCGCTTGGCCAGATGCTGCAAAAAACGATTGAATTTCAGAGGGCAAGGCCCTGCCTGTCTGGTGGGCACGCTCGAGCAACTGCCAGAAGAACCGGTAGCTCGCCCGGTCATGCAATTGACCGCCGTGGCTGATCGGCGCCCAATCGGCTGTGATGGCGGCCAAAACAATCTCGCTGGCTTGGTCGATCTGGGCCTCGCTGGGGGCCATGGCCTCCAGGATCGGGCGGATCTGATCGGGGTGGATGCTCCACATGCGGGTGTAGCCCAGCTCGCGTGCGGCTTTTTGGGCCGCGATGCGGATGGCTTCGGTGTTCTTGAACTCGGTGACCACGCAGTGCGAGGGCACCTTGCCATGGGCGTGGCACGCGCTGGCAATGTCGAGCTTGGCGCGCAACACGAGCGGGTGGGTGAACTGGCCCTCAATGCCCATGCCGTCGGCAGGAATTGCGCCCCCGTGCGCAGACACAAAGTCCATCAGGCCGAAGCTGATCGATTGCACACGCGGGTGGGCGGCAATGTCAAAAGCGCGGTGCACGGCAGCGGGCGACTCGATCAGCACATGCAGTGGCAGATCAGTGGCACCGGCTTGCAGCAAGGCCGCTTGAGCGGATTCGACATCGGCCACGCTTTCAACCTTGGGCACCATGATGTGCGACAAGCATTGACCGGCACGGCCTGCGATGAGTGCCATGTCGGCCTCAAAGCTGGGATGGTCTACGGGGTGGACGCGCACGGCCACGCGGGCGTCGGGTCTGGCTGCGGTCGAGGTCAGCGCCAACTCGGTGACCAGTGCAGCGTGTTCGGCCTCGCCACCGACTGGCGCGCCATCTTCGCAGTCGAGGGTCACATCAAAGACGCAGGCACCGAACTCTTGCGTCATTTCGGCTTGCAACTGCAAGCTTTTGCGCATCCTCGCTTCGACCCCGCTGTAATGGTCGCAAACCGGCAGCTGAAAGCTTCCGGCTTGCGCTCCCAACAGGACGTCGCGAGGATGGCTCACTGAATGTCTCGGAGAGGCAATCAGATCAAGTGGGCCACGCCCGCTTGCTCGTCGGTCAGCTCTTTCAAGGTCTTGTCGATGCAAGACTGGCTGAACGCGTCGATGTCCAGACCTTCAACGACTTTGTATTCGCCGTTTTCGCAGGTCACTGGGAAGCCGAACATGACATCTTTGGGAATGCCGTACCAGCCTTGCGATGGGATACCCATGGTGACCCACTTGCCGTTGGTGCCCAAGGCCCAGTCACGCATGTGATCGATGGCGGCGTTGGCGGCCGAAGCAGCCGAGGACAGGCCACGGGCTTCGATGATGGCCGCGCCGCGCTTACCGACCGTGGGCAAGAACACGTTGGCGTTCCATTCTTGGTCGTTGATCATGGCCTTGACGGATTCGCCTTTGATGGTGGCGAAACGGTAGTCGGCGTACATGGTGGGCGAATGGTTGCCCCACACGCACAATTTCTCGATGTCGGCCACGGCTTTGCCAGTCTTGGCGGCGATTTGGGAAGCAGCGCGGTTGTGGTCCAAACGCAGCATGGCAGTGAAGTTGCCTGGCTTCAGATCTGGGGCGGCCTTCATGGCGATGTAGGCGTTGGTGTTGGCAGGGTTGCCCACGACCAGCACTTTGACGTCGCGCGAAGCCACAGCGTTCAGGGCCTTGCCCTGTGCGGTGAAGATGGCACCGTTGATGGCGAGCAATTCAGCGCGCTCCATGCCTGGGCCACGTGGACGCGAGCCGACCAGCAATGCGTAATCGGCGTCTTTGAATGCAGTCATTGGGTCGCCATGGGCTTCCATTCCGACCAACAGTGGGAATGCGCAGTCTTCGAGTTCCATCATCACGCCCTTGAGCGCTTTTTGAGGACCTTCAACTGGAACTTCCAGCAATTGCAGAATGACGGGCTGGTCTTTGCCCAGCATTTCACCAGAGGCGATGCGGAACAACAGTGCGTAACCAATTTGACCTGCTGCGCCAGTAACGGCAACGCGGACGGGCTTTTTGCTCATTGAAAAACTCCAGAAGTGATAGATGGAAACAACCTCCGAGTGTACCCGCGAAAACCCTTGACCGTCAATTTGTCTTATGTCTTATATAAGATATGATTGCGCACCTGACACGACCCTGACCTGCGGGGTCAAAAAGCCTTCATGAACCACTCCACTTCAATGCCAGACACCCCTTCAGGCGCCGAAATGCAGGCCGCAACGCCCGCTTTCAGCCCCCTGTACCAACAGATCAAGGGGCTGATCCTGCAAAGTCTGCAGTCGGGTGAGTGGAAGCCGGGCGAGTCCATTCCCAGCGAAATCGAGCTGGCAGGCCGCTACCGGGTCAGCCAGGGCACGGTGCGCAAAGCCATTGACGAGCTGGCCAGCGACAACTTGCTGGTGCGCCGCCAGGGCAAAGGCACCTTTGTCGCCACCCACGCAGAGCAGCACGTGCAATACCGCTTCCTGAAGTTGGCACCCGACACCGGCAACCTCGACAGCGAAGGACCGTCCCAGCGCGAAATAGTCGACTGCAAACGCCTGCGGGCCACGGCCGACATTGCCCGCGCGCTGGCCTTGCGCTCGGGCGACCCGGTGCTGCAGGTGCGCCGCGTGCTCTCTTTTGCGGGCGCCCCCACCATCCTGGAAGACATTTGGTTGCCCGGCAATCCATTCAAAGGCCTGACGGCCGAACGCCTGTCGGCCTATCATGGCCCCATGTATGCCCTGTTTGAAACCGAATTTGGCGTGCGCATGGTGCGCGCCGAAGAGAAAATCCGGGCCGTTTTGCCCGATGCCACCCAGCAAAAACTGCTGCAAGTGGCGTCTGGCACCCCTTTGCTGAGCGTAGAACGGGTGGCCTACACCTACAACGACACCCCCATGGAGCTGCGCCGGGGCCTTTACCGGACAGAGAAGCACCACTACCACAACGCCCTGAGTTGACTGCACTGTGGCAGTTTCGACAACAACTGTGAAATGCTCATGTCAGTTTGCTGCGTTGCAATAGAATATGAGAGTTTGTCATTTGTTAATTACAAACCCGTTACCAACGAAAAAGCACCACCATGACTGAACTTGCAAGAAAGCGGCCTGAATTCCGCAACATCAATGCCCTCAAAGACCTGCCGACCTACCGTCTGCCGGCTGCGGGTTGGGTGTCGATCCTGCACCGCGTGAGCGGTTTGCTGATGTTCATACTGATGCCTTTGATCATCTGGATGTTCGACAACTCGATCACCTCCGAGATCTCCTTCGCCAAATTCGCTGCTGCGTTCAACGTGGGCATCGGCTTTGTGCCGGGCTGGTTCATGAAGCTGGTCGCCTTGGCCTTGATCTGGGGCTATCTGCACCACTTCATCGCCGGTCTGCGCCACCTGTACATGGACGTCTGCCACGCCGTGACCAAAGAGTTCGGCAAGTCCTCGGCCATCGTCACTTTGGTGCTGAGCCTGAGCCTGACGGCCGCCTTGGGCGCCAAGCTGTTCGGCCTCTATTAATTCATCCACAGGAGCACATCCATGTCCGTCAATTACGGCTCCAAGCGCATCGTCACCGGTGCTGGTTATGGCTTTCGCGACTGGCTGGCCCAGCGCGTGACTGCTGGCCTCATGGCCTTGTTCACCATCATCTTGTTGGTGCAGGTCCTGACCACTTCGGGCCCCATTGGCTACGAAGAATGGGCAGGCATTTTTGCTGGCCAATGCATGAAATTTCTGACCTTCGCGGTCATCATCGCTCTGCTCTACCACGTGTGGGTCGGCATGCGCGACATCTGGATGGACTACGTCAAGCCCGTGGGCGTGCGTCTGGTGCTGCACGTTTTCACCCTCGTCTGGCTGGTCGGCTGCGCTGGCTGGGCTGTTCAGGCCCTCTGGCGCTTGTGATGCGTCTGCAATCGAGCTGAACCCACACCAAGTTAAAAAATCATGAGCTATACCAAAGATCAAATCACCACCCGCAAGTTCGACGTCGTGATCGTCGGCGCCGGTGGTTCGGGCATGCGTGCCTCGCTGCAACTGGCCCGTGCTGGCCTGAACGTGGCCGTACTGTCCAAAGTCTTCCCCACCCGCTCGCACACCGTGGCAGCGCAAGGCGGCGTATCCGCTTCGCTGGGCAACATGAGCGAAGACAAGTGGGAATACCACTTCTACGACACCGTCAAGGGCTCCGACTGGCTCGGCGACCAGGACGCCATCGAATTCATGTGCCGTGAAGCACCCAAGGTCGTGTACGACCTTGAGCACATGGGCATGCCATTTGACCGCAACCCTGACGGCACCATTTACCAGCGCCCCTTTGGCGGCCACACCGCCAACTTCGGCGAAAAGCCCGTGCAACGCGCCTGCGCTGCCGCTGACCGCACCGGTCACGCCATGCTGCACACCCTCTACCAGGCCAACGTCGCTGCCCGCACCACCTTCTTCGTGGAATGGATGGCACTCGACCTGATCCGCAACGAAGCCGGTGACTGCGTGGGCGTGACCGCCCTCGAGATGGAGACCGGTGAGGTCTACACACTTCAAGCCAAAACTGTGCTGCTGGCCACTGGCGGCGCAGGTCGCATCTACCAGTCGTCCACCAACGCCTTCATCAACACCGGCGACGGCCTGGGCATGGCTGCTCGCGCAGGCATCGCGCTGCAAGACATGGAGTTCTGGCAGTTCCACCCCACCGGCGTGGCCGGCGCTGGCGTGCTGCTGACCGAAGGCTGCCGTGGCGAAGGTGCCATTTTGCTCAACAGCAATGGCGAACGTTTCATGGAGCGGTATGCGCCCACTTTGAAGGATCTGGCACCCCGCGACTTCGTGTCGCGCTGCATGGGCCAGGAAATCCTGGAAGGTCGCGGCTGCGGTCCCAACAAGGACTACATCCACATGAAGCTGGACCACCTGGGTGCCGACACCATCCACAAGCGCCTGCCTTCCGTGTACGAAATCGGTGTGAACTTCGCCAACGTGGACGTGACCCGCGAGCCTATCCCCGTGGTGCCCACCATCCACTACCAGATGGGCGGCATTCCGACCAACATCAACGGCCAAGTCGTGCACACCGTGAACGGCGAAGACCGCCCTGTGAATGGTCTGTACGCTGTGGGCGAATGCTCTTGCGTGTCGGTGCACGGCGCCAACCGCCTGGGCACCAACTCGCTGCTGGACCTGCTGGTCTTCGGCAAGGCTGCTGGCGACCACATCATCGCCAACAACAAGCCCGGCACTGCCGTGCCTGATCTGCCTGCCAACGCCACCGACCTGACCCTGGCCCGCCTGAATCGCCTCGAAAGCGCTCAAAGCGGCGAGTACGCACAGGACGTGGCCAACGACATGCGCGCCATCATGCAAGCCCACGCTGGCGTGTTCCGCAGCCAGGAAGTCATGGACGAAGGCGTCCGCAAGATCGCTGAATTGCGTTCACGCGTGGCCAACATCGGCCTGCAAGACAACTCCAAAGTGTTCAACACCGCCCGCATCGAAGCG
The DNA here is from genome assembly GCA_947372495.1 of Comamonadaceae bacterium. Classification (GTDB taxonomy): domain Bacteria; phylum Pseudomonadota; class Gammaproteobacteria; order Burkholderiales; family Burkholderiaceae_C; genus Limnohabitans_A. The sequence goes on from CANBTZ010000154.1 coordinate 6,693, forward strand.
CTGGAAGTGGAAAACCTGATGGAAGCCGCACAAG
>CANBTZ010000155.1 GCA_947372495.1 Comamonadaceae bacterium
GCCGAACCAAGGGCATTCCCTGAGTTTTGCAATGCTGAACCCCCGCTTCAGCATTGGCAGATTGTTCAGAATCACTGAACACATCAAGATACATCAACCCCCATGGGGTGCGCAGACCCTGAGTGGCCCGCACCCTGGCACCCACAGGAGTAAAAAATGAGCAAAGCCCGATTGGTTGAAGACAAAGTCGTCGTGGTCACCGGCGCAGGCGGCGGCATTGGCCGCGACATCGCGCTGGCCATGGCGCGCGAAGGCGCCAAGGTGGTGGTCAACGACATTGGCGCGTCCGTCTCGGGCGAAGGCCAAGACGCAGGCCCCGCACAAAAAGTGGTGGACGAAATCAAAGCCATGGGCGGTCAGGCTGCGGCCAACACCGACAGCGTGTCTGACGCCGCAGGCGCGGCCCGCATCGTCCAAACGGCCATCGACAGCTTTGGCCGCATCGACGTGGTGGTCAACAACGCAGGCATCTTGCGCGACCGCTTCTTCCACAAGATGAGCATGGACGAATGGGACGCGGTGCTCAAGGTGCACCTGTACGGCGCTTTCTACGTCAGCCGCGCCGCTGCGCCGCACTTCAAGGAGCAGGAAAGCGGCAACTACATCCACATGACCTCGACCTCGGGGCTGGTGGGCAACTTCGGTCAGGCCAACTACTCGGCGGCCAAGCTGGGCGTGACCGCGCTGTCCAAGTCGATCGCGCTCGACATGCAAAAGTTCAACGTGCGCTCCAACTGCATCTCGCCTTTTGCGTGGAGCCGCATGATCGGCTCGATCCCAACCGAGACGCCCGAAGAGCAAGCCCGCGTCGAGCGCATCAAGCAGATGACGCCCGCCAAGATCGCGCCCATGGCCGTGGCCCTGGCCAGCGACGCCTCGGCCCATGTGAACGGCCAGGTCTTTGCCGTGCGCAACAACGAAATCTTTTTGATGAGCCAGCCGCGCCCCATCCGCTCGGTGCACCGCAGCGAGGGTTGGACGCCGCAGAGCGTGCTCGACCAGGCCATGCCCGCGCTCAAGTCGAGCTTCTTTGACTTGGAGCGCTCGGGCGACGTGTTCAGCTGGGACCCGATCTGAGGCGATGACCATGAGTGACGAAATCAAAAATTCAGGCGTGTTCGCGCAGCACCAAGCCGCCCTGGCCGAGGGCCGCTTCTTGATCCAGCAGTGCGGTGATTGCAGCCAGCACATTTACTTTCCGCGTGAGGTCTGCCCGCACTGCGGCAGCAACCACGTGGCGTTGGTGGCCCCCACGGGCTTGGGCACGGTGTATTCGGTCACCACGGTGCGCCGCAAGCCCGACGCGGGTGGCGACTACAACGTCTGCCTGATCGACCTGGACGAAGGCGTGCGCTTGATGGCCCGCGTGGACATGGACCCTGTCGACGCCGTGCAGGTGGGCCAGCGGGTGCAGGCCCGTGTGGAGGTCGACAAAGGCCAAGGCGTGGTGGTGTTTGACCCGGTCAGCACAGAGGCCACGTCGGCCAAGCCCGTGCCCCGTGGCCCGGCCGCATCGGCAGCGATGCATTCGTCCACCGGCCTCAAGGCCTTGCGCGGCAGCGCCGCCATCGCGGGCGTGGCCACTTTTGGCTGTGGCGAAGCCACGGGCTTCACTGAGATGGAAGTGCTGGCCCGCGCCGCACACGCCGCCGTGGCCGATGCAGGACTCAAGATGAGTGACATCGACGGCCTGTGCACCGCCAGTGTGTTGTCCACCATGTGGCCGATGCCGGTGACCGAGTATTTGGGCATCAACCCCCGCTACATCAACGGCACCATGCTCGGCGGCTCCAGCTTTGTGGCACACCTCTTGCCCGCCATGATGGCTTTGCAGTCAGGCCAGTGCAACGCGGTGCTGGTGTGCTACGGCAGCACGCAGCGCACGTCCACCTTTGGCCGCTCCGAGATCGCGCAGGCCCGCCGCGTGATGGACCCGCAGCCCTACGAAACCCCCTACGCCCCGATGCAGCCGCTCAGCGCCTACGCGCTGGCCACGCGCCGGCACATGCACCAATACGGCACCACCCGCCGCCAGCTGGCCGAAGTGGCCGTGGCTGCCCGCGCCTGGGCGCAGCGCAACCCCGAAGCCTTCATGCGCGATCCGCTGTCGATCGACGAGGTGCTCAAGGCCCGCATGGTGTCCGATCCTTTGTCGGTGCGTGACTGCTGCTTGGTCACCGATGGCGGCGGCGCCTTTGTGCTGGTGCGTGCCGACCGTGCGCGCGATTTGCCGAAGAAACCTGTTTACGTGTTGGGCAACGCCACCGCCAACTGGAACCGCCAGGTCTCGTCCATGCACGACCTCACCGTCACATCGGCCAGCCAGTCGGGGCGCGAAGCCTTTGCCATGGCGGGCCTCACGCCCGCCGACATGAACGTGGTGCAGCTGTACGACGCCTTCACCATCAACACCTTGCTCTTTCTGGAAGACCTGGGCTTTTGCAAAAAAGGCGAAGGCGGCGCATTTGTCGAAGGCGGTGCGATCGCGCCCGGTGGCCGTTTGGCGGTCAACACCAACGGCGGCGGCTTGTCGTGCACGCATCCGGGCATGTACGGCATCTTCACCCTGATCGAAGCCGTGCGCCAGTTGCGCGGTGAAGGCGGCGATCGCCAAGTGGCGGGTGCGCAAACCGCGCTGGCCCACGGCAACGGCGGCACGCTGTCGAGCCAGTCCACGGTCATCCTCGGCACTTTTGAAACCTTGTAAAGACAACACGACTTCACCATGATCCGAGACCCAGAAACCTTTGAAGCCTTGCTCGACTCCGTGCGCCGTTTTGTGCGCGAGCGTTTGGTGCCCGCAGAGAACGAAGTCGCTGACACCGACGAGATCCCCGAAGCCATCGTGCAAGAGATGCGCGAAATGGGTCTGTTTGGTCTGACCATCCCCGAGTCCTATGGCGGCCTGGAGCTGACCATGGAAGAAGAGGCGCGCCTCTTGTTTGAGCTGTGCAAGACCTCGCCTGCATTTCGCTCGGTGATCGGCACCACGGTGGGCATTGGCTCGCAGGGCATCCTGATGGACGGCACCGAAGCACAAAAAGCCTATTACCTGCCCAAGCTGGCCACGGGCGAGTTGTCGTCTTCGTTTGCGCTGACCGAACCCGACGCGGGCTCGGACGCCGCATCGTTGCGCACCACGGCCATCCGAGGCACGGACAGTGAGGGCGACCACTACATCGTCAACGGCACCAAGCGTTACATCACCAACGCGCCGCACTCCAAAATCTTCACGCTCATGGCGCGCACCAACCCGGCCGACAAGGGCGCGGGCGGCGTGTCGGCCTTCATCGTCGACGCCCAATCGCCCGGCATCAGCCTGGGCAAGAACGACAAGAAGATGGGCCAAAAAGGCGCACACACCTGCGACGTGATGTTTGACAACGTGCGTGTCCCGGCCGCCAACCTGATCGGAGACAAAGAGGGCCAAGGCTTCAAGACCGCGATGAAGGTGCTCGAAAAAGGCCGCATCCACTTGGCGGCTGTGTGCGTGGGCGTGGCCCAGCGCATCTTGGACGACGCGCTGCGTTACGCCATCGACCGCAAGCAGTTTGGCCAGTCGATCGCCGAGTTCCAGCTGGTGCAGGCCATGCTGGCCGACAGCAAGGCCGAGCTGTACGCGGCCGAGTGCATGGTGATCGACGCCGCCCGCAAGCGCGACGAAGGCCGCAGCGTCTCGACCGAAGCCTCGTGCTGCAAGATGTTCGCGTCCGAGATGTGCGGCCGCGTGGCCGACCGTGCGGTGCAAATTCTGGGTGGCGCGGGTTACTTGTCCGAGTACGGCATCGAGCGCTTTTACCGCGACGTGCGCTTGTTTCGCTTGTACGAAGGCACCACGCAGATCCAGCAAATCATCATCGGCCGCAACATGGTGCGTGAAGCACGCGGCTGATCCCGGTCCGTCATTTCAACAACAAGCAGGAGACACCGCATGACCCCTTTCAACCGCCGCCAAACGCTGGCCACCCTCGCGGGCATGGCTTGGCTTGGTGTGGGTCCTGCGCAGGCGCAAGCCGTGTACCCCAGCCAGGCCATCAAGTTCATCGTGCCTTACCCTGCGGGGGGCGCCACCGACGCGTTGGCCCGCATGGTGGCGCAAAAGCTGCAAGACAGCTGGCAGCAAAGCGTGGTGGTTGAGAACAAGCCCGGCGCGGGTGGCACCATTGGCGCCAACCTGGTGGCCAAAGGGCCGGCCGACGGGCACACCGTGCTGTTCAGCATCGTGGCCCTGCTGCAGCAAATCTCGCTGATGAAGCTGCCCTACGACCCGATCAAGGACTTTGCGCCGATCAGCCGTGTGGCCATCAGCCCCAGCGTGTTCGCGGCCAGCACCAGTTTGCCGGTCAGCAACCTGGCTGAGCTGGTCAAGCTGGTCAAGGCCAACCCAGGCAAGTACAGCTTTGGCACCTACGGCCCCGGCACCTCGGCCCACCTGCAAGGCGAGTTGCTCAACATGCAGACGGGCATGGACTTGCTGCACATCCCTTACCAAGGCGCAGCGCCTTTGGTCACGGCCATGTTGGGCGGCCAGTTGTCCACCGCTTTCATGGATGCGGGTTCATCGCGCCAGCATTTCCCCAAGTTCAAACTGCTCGGCGTGACGGGCAGCGAGCGCCTGTCGTGGCTGCCCCATGTGCCCACGCTCAAAGAGCAAGGTCTCAATTCGTTCGAGCCCCTGGGCTGGTTCGGTTTGTTCTTGCCGGTGGCCACGCCCAAGCCGGTGGTGGACAAATTTTCAACTGAAGTTCAACGCATTTTGAAGCTGCCCGATGTGCGTGAAAAAATCGAGTCCATGGGCCTGATCCCGGGTGGCGAGACGCAAGAGAACTTTGCCAAAGTCATCAAGTCCGATGTCGAAATTTATTCGCGCATCATCCGCGACGCCAAGATCATTTTGAATTGATGCCGGCATGAAAACACGCGTCACCGAAGCGCTGGGCATCCGCTACCCCATCATTCAGGGCGGCATGCAGTGGGTGGGCAAGGCCGAGCTGGTGTCTGCCGTGTCCAATGCGGGTGGCTTGGGCGTCCTCACCGCGCTGACGCAGCCCACGCCGCAGGCGTTGGCGCATGAGATTGCCCGCACCCGCACCCTGACCAATCGGCCTTTTGGCGTGAACCTCACCATCTTGCCCTCGATCAACCCACCGCCTTATGCCGAGTACCTGCAGGCCATCATCGACAGCGGCGTCAAGATCGTCGAGACCGCAGGCAACAGCCCCAAGGACTTCATCGGACGCATGAAGGACGCGGGCATCACCATCGTGCACAAATGCACCTCGGTGCGCCACGCCTTGTCGGCCGAGCGCAATGGTGTGGACATGGTCAGCATCGACGGCTTTGAATGCGCGGGCCATCCCGGTGAAGACGATGTGCCCGGCCTGGTGCTGATCCCGCTGGCGGTGCGTGCGCTCAAGGTGCCCGTGATCGCCTCGGGCGGCATCGCCGATGGGCGGGGCCTTGCCGCCGCTCTGGCGCTGGGCGCCGAAGGCGTCAACATGGGCACACGCTTTTTGGTCACGCAAGAAGCGCCGGTGCACGACAACATCAAGCAGGCCCTGGTGGGCGCGAGTGAGCGCGACACGAAGCTGATGTTCCGCACCATGCGCAACACCACGCGTGCCTGGAGCAATGCTGTCTCGCAAGAGGTGGTGGCCACTGAAAACCGCGAAGGCGGTTGCAGCTTTGAAGACATCCGCCACCTGGTCGCAGGTCAGCGCGGCAACCAGGCCCTGCAATCGGGTGATGTGGATGGGGGCGTGGTGGCGGCCGGTCAGGTGATTGGCTTGATCGACGATGTGCCCAGCTGCGCTCAATTGATGGAACGCATGGTGGCCGAGTGCCGCCAGCAACTGCAGCAGGCGTCGCGCTGGGCGCAAGCTTGAGAAAGACCGGATGAGCGAGATCGACACCTCCACCCTGTACGACAAAGTGGCGTTTGCCAAGTTGCTGGACCTGCGCCGCGAGTTCGCCGAAGGCGGCGTCTCGCGCATGGTGCTCGACGCCCGCCCAGAGCTGACCAACAACTTTGAGAACGTGCACGGCGGCGTGAGCATGACCATGCTCGACATGGCCATGTCGAGCGCTGCGCTGTCCAAGGCCGACTTCAAAAAAGCCGTCATCACCGTGGACATGTCCACCCACTTTTTGCACCCCGGCAAGGGCCGACTGGTGGCTCATGGCCGCGCCGTGGGCGGCGGCAAGAGCATCTGCTTTTGCGAAGCCCACATCGAAGACACCGCTGGCCGCCGCGTGGCCAGCGCCATGGGCGCGTTCAAGTACGTGGACCCGCGCTGAACACAGCGTTCATAACAACACAAGGAGACAAGCCATGACACAGACACATCGTTCTTTCAGTCGCCGCCGCTGCATGCTGGCCGCAGGCGCGGCCTTGGCCTGCCTGGCAGGCAGCAGCTGGGCACAAACCCAGAGCACCGGCCCCACCGTCAAGCTCATCGTGGGTTACGCCGCAGGCGGCCCGGTGGACTCGGCCGCGCGCGTGTTTGCCCCGGTCTTCAGCCGTGAGCTGGGCCAGCCGGTGATTGTGGAAAACCGCTTGGGCGCAGGCGGTGCGGTGGCGGGCAACAGCGTGGT
>CANBTZ010000156.1 GCA_947372495.1 Comamonadaceae bacterium
AGGGTGACGCGGTAGCCCGCGCCACGGCATTGGGCAAGTTGCTGACGGCGCGGGGTCACAGCCTGACGTTTTTGGGGGATTTCCCCGAAAACGCCTTGCAAGAGATTGCGGCGCTGCCGGCCCAGGCGCTCAAGCAGGTGTCGGACCAAAAGTTTGACGCATTGCTGGTGGCTGCCTTGGGTGGGCCAGAGCGACTGGCTGCCATTGCCCGGAAACTACCGACGCTGGTCTGGGTGCAAGAGAGCTTTTTGGACCTGATGGCGCTCAAGGGCGACTTTGTCCATTGGGTTACTTTGTTTCGCCACGCCAAGCGCATTGTGTTTCTGACCGAACGGCAAAAGGACAAGACCTTTGCGTCGTTTACTTCGGGCTTGGATGACAAGATTGCGGTGATGGCCTGTGGTGCTCCAGCCGACATTGGCAAGCTGCGCGTGCCATCGGAAAAAGAGCACTTTGGCGTGGTGATGCACGCTCCAGTGCTGCCGCACAAGCGTCAGCAAGACCTGATTGCCGCAGGCGAGCGCCTGCGTGACTTCAACCTGAGCTTCACCTTTATCGGTGAAATGCAAGGTATGGGAGGCATGCCCGAGGGCATGCGCAAGATTGTGGAGCGCCAGCCGGAGCGCTATAACTTTGTTGGCTACCAGACCGGTGCGCAAACGCGTGCGTTGCTGGCCAAGAACGATTTGTACGTGCACACTTCCTCCGACGAAGCGTGGCCGCAGTCGGTGATAGACGCTGCAGCTATGGGCTTGCCTCTGATGCTCAGCGAGATTGAGGCCTTTTCCAAGGTGTGGGTGCACGGGGTGAACTGTTTGAAATTCCCCACCAACAACCCGGACTTTCTCGCCTCGAGCCTGCGTATGATTCTGCAGGACGATGTGCTGCGCCACAATCTCTCGGTGCAGTCGGGCAACACGGCGAAGCGTTTTTCTGGCGAACGTTTTTATGGTGCTCTGGTGCAAATGGTTGAAGGTCTGGCGCCGTGAAGCTGCGCAGCCCCATGCTGGGCTTGCTGTTGTCGGCGCTGGTCGGGACCGTTTGGGCAGAAGGTCAGGAGCTTTCGTTTACCGAGGTGCTACGCCTGGCTTTGGCCAATAGCCCGTCGGTACAGGCCAAGGCACGGGAGCTGGACGCGGCTGACAGCACGCTCAAGGGCGCGCAGTGGGGCCGCTACCCGGCGTTCTCGGCGTCTCTGGCCACCGCGCCCGCCGCCGTGGACAGTAATCTGGCGCCCAGCCAGTCGGCACCATCGTCGTACTTGCGGGTGGACCAGCCGCTATACGCCTGGGGCGGCATCGATGCACGCATCAAGACCGCGGACCTGCAAAAAAACGCGGCCAAGCTGGCGATAGACAGTGAACGCAACAGTGTGGCCGACCGTGTGATTGGTGCCTACGGCCAGATCGTGGCCGCGCAAGAAAAAATTGGCGTGCAGCAAGATGCGGTCTCGCGCTTGGTGGAGTTTGAGGGCATCATCGGCCGACGCTTGGCCACGCAATTGAGCTCGAAAAATGACGCTTCCTTGGTGAACTCGCGCTTGCAGCAGGCACGCTCTGAGCTGGTGCAAAGCCATGCCACCGTGACGCGTGCACGCGCGCAGCTAGAAGAGATTATTGGCCAGTCGCTCAAAGGCAAGATGCAGGCTACGCCCGCTGCCGTGGACTGGGCCAATCTGGACGCACTGCAGCTGAGTTGTCTAGACAGTGCCAGTGAGTTGGCCTCCGCGCGCGTGGGTCGCGACCTCGCCGAAAACCAGATCAAGCAGCGCAGCGCCGACTTGTTCCCCCGTCTGGTGGGACGTGTGGAGCGCATTCACGCACCCTCGGTAGGATTGGGAAGCAGTGACTACACCCAGGCCTATGTGGTGCTGGAAGCGAGTTTAGGCAATGGGCTTTCGGCGCTTGAGGGTGTGAACGAGAGCTCAGCGCGCTTGCAGGCCAGTGAACAGCAAATCGAATTAACGCGCCGGGCCCTGATGCAACAGACGGCCAGCGCTTGGAGCGACCTCCAGTCCTATGCGGACCAGGAGAGCATACTCAAAGAAATAACGTCAGAGAATCAGGAAATCGTGGAATCATTTATCAGGCAATACCTCGCAGGTAAGAAAAGTTGGCTTGACGTGTTGAACGTTGAGCGGGAGCTGGTGCAAAGCCGCCTTCAAATGGCCGACATTCGTTCAACGCTGATGACGGTCGCGCTGCGGCTGCAGCGTCTGGGCGGGCATTTGAATCTCGCGGTAGGATCCACAGCTCCATGATCGATGCCATCGCCCAAGACACACTCCCATTAACTCCACAGCCCGCACCGAATCACGGTGACGAGTTGCTGGCAGCGCTGCTCTCACGCCTTGCCGCGCTGCAGGGGCATGCGGTAGGTCGGGTCACCATGCTGATGACCCAAACCGGTCTGCAGGGTGCCGACATTGCCGACATGGGCCGCGCCGAGCAGGCCTTGGAGATTTGGTCGGCGGTGTTTCCGTCCGGCCAGGCTCGCCGAATAGACCAGTTGCCCGAGCCGCATGACATGCCGCTGCTATGGCTTGATGTCACAGGCGAACAGGCCCTGATTCTGACCGGGCAGCTCAGCATGGGCAGCTACCAAGCGCTTACGTCCGACGGTGCCAAAGCAACCGTCACGATGGAGCAAATGCTGTCAGGCCATGTGCTGAACCTGCGTTGCGATGTGCAGAACCTGCAAGAAGACAGCGACCGCCCGGTGACCGCGCGGGATTGGTTCAAATACGCCCTTTTCAAGCGCAAGAAGACCTTTTTCGAGGCATCCATTGCCACCGCCTTCATCAACGTCTTGGCCTTGGTGAGTTCGCTGTACTCGATGAATATTTACGACCGGGTAGTGCCTTCCAAGACCTCGTCGACCCTGTGGGTGCTGAGCGTGGGCGTGGTGCTGGCCTATGTTTTTGACCATGTGCTCAAGCATGTGCGCGCCAAATACGTGGAGCAGGCCTGCCGCGAGATCGACAACGAGCTTTCAGGTGTGTTCTTCGACAAAATGCTTAGCATCCGCATGGATGCTCGACCGGCCGCGGTGGGCACCTTTGCCTCGCAGTTACGCCAGTTTGAGACGGTGCGTAATGTGCTTACGGCCACCACCATGTTTGTGCTGGTGGATGCGCCGTTTTCTTTGGTGTTTATTGGCGTCATCGCCCTGATTGCCGGCCCCATTGCGCTCATCCCATTGATGCTGCTGCCGCTGACCATGGGTATTGCGTTCTTGTCGAAGGGCCGCTTTGAACGTTTGGCGCGCGAAAAGGTGGGTGAGACCAATCAGCGCAACGGCCTGTTGGTTGAGGTGATCTCGGGTATCGAATCGGTCAAGGCCGCGCAGGGCGGTTGGAAGTTTGCCCGCCGCTGGAGCCAGCTCAACGAGTCGCTGGCGACCAACGACCTCACGACCCGACTGCACTCGCAGTCACTGATGAACTCGGTGCAGATGATTCAGCAGTTGCTGTATGTCGCGATCATGGTGGCGGGTGTCTATGCCATTCATGACGGGCAAATGACCACAGGTTCATTGATCGCCTGCACCATTATTGGTTCGCGCGCCTTGGCTCCGGCGGCCGGATTGGCCGGCATTGTTGCGCAGTGGCAGGGTGCCAAAGCCGCGCTGGCAGTGCTGGAAAGAATCATGGTGCTGCCTTCTGACACGCGGGCGGACCAGAGGCCCATCATTCCGGAGTCTTGCACCGGAAACCTGACGCTCGAAGGCATTCGCTACCAATATGGTGAAGGCATTCCCGCAAGTTTGCAGCTCGACGGCGTGCAGTACAAGCCCGGCGAGCGCGTGGTGGTGATGGGCGCTTCGGGTTCGGGCAAGTCGACCATGCTCAAAGTCGCCTCGGGCCTGTATGCGCCCACCCAGGGCAAGGTGCAGCTCGATGGCCTAGACATGGCACAGCTCGCGCCAGGTTATCTGCGTGAGCACATTGGCTACCTGCCGCAGGATGTGTGGCTGTTTGAAGGCACACTGCGCGACAACATCATCATGGGTTTGCACTCGCCGAGCGATGCCCAAATTCTGCGGGCTGCAGAATTGACCGGCCTGATTGCGGTCATTCGCGCACATCCGCAAGGTCTGGCTTTGCCTATCTCCGAGGGCGGACGTGGACTGTCGGTGGGGCAAAGGCAGTTGGTGGGGCTGACTCGCCTGCTGATTGCGCAGCCTAAAGTCATGTTGCTGGATGAACCCACGGCAGCGCTGGACAACCGGCTTGAACAGTACGTGATCCAGCAGCTGGTGACCCACATTGCGCCCGACTCGGTACTGGTATTGGTGACGCACAAGGCGGAGTTGATGCGCTTTGCCACCCGTGTGCAAATTATTGACGGTGGCAAGGTGGTGCTTGATGGGCCACGTGACCTGGTCGTTGAAAAGCTGAAAAACCGCTTGAACGCGAACGCCGGCGCCCCCCCTGCAGTGACGCAGGCTTAAAGCACGCCCACCGAGGAGTATTTCCGTGAACCCCAACCGTCCATCCAAAGCAGCGCCCGGCGGGCGCTGGGCCCTATGGGCCATTATGGCCAGCCTAGTCGTATTTTTCACCTGGGCATATTACAGCGAGCTTGAGCAGGTTACCCGGGCACCTGGCCAGGTGATCGCGAGTTCGCGTACCCAAATCATCCAGTCTTTGGACGGTGGCGTGATCGAGAGCGTTGCCGTGAAAGAAGGCGCCACCGTGCGTGCCAACCAGGTGCTGCTGAAGTTCAGTGCCGCGCGGGCTGATTCAGCCTGGCGCGAAACCCGCGCCCGTGCGGCGGCGCTGGCCGCCGCAGTAGCGCGCCTGCGTACGGAGGTGTTTGACGAACCCATGGTGTTTAACGATTTGGTCAAGGCCCATCCCGGCTTTGCGGAAAACCAAAAAGAACTGTACAAAAAACGCAAGCGTGCGATTGACGACGAGTTGGCGGCTTACAAAAAGGCCTTGGCGCTGGCGCAGGAAGAATTGCAAGCAACAGAACCTTTGCTCAAAAATGGCGATGTCGGCCTGGCCGATGTGCTGCGACTGCGCCGCCAGGTGATGGACCTTGAAGGCCAAATCGCCAACCGCAAGAACAAGTATTTCCAAGACGCGCAGACCGAGTTGGCTAAGGCGCAGGAAGAGTTGGCGTCAGTATCGCAAGCCATGGAGCAACGCAAAATACAGCTCGACAACACCGTGGTTCTGGCACCGCGTGCCGGTATTGTCAAAAATATCCGCTTTACTACCTTGGGCGCAGTGGTGAAGTCGGGCGACGATATCTTAGAGCTGGTGCCCGCAGACAGTGATTTGGTGGTGGAAGCCAAGGTAAAGCCCGCCGACATTGGCTTTATTCACATGGGTTTGCCTGCCACGCTCAAGGTCGATGCCTATGACTACTCGGTTTTTGGAGCGCTGCAAGGTAAAGTGATTTACATCAGCGCGGACACCATGAAGGAAGACACGCGCGGTTTGCAGGATCAGACTTATTACTTGGTGCGGGTCAAAGCCGATGCCGCCCATCTGCTGGGACGCAATGGCGAAGAGATGGCCGTCACGCCCGGCATGACCGCTACGGTAGAAGTCTTGACCGGCAAAAAAACCATCCTGAACTACCTGCTCAAGCCGATCGTAAAAACCTTGCACGAGTCGATGAGCGAGCGCTAGGGCGGTGATTCACTTCATTCAACATGGCTTGCGCGACTGCCACAGCCATTTTTATGGGGAAACTCTTGGATTCTTACAGGCGGCGCGCGAACTGAACGTTGGCTTGCAAGTGTGGACGCATGCCAAATGTGAGCCGGAAATTCTTGCGGCCTGCAATGCCAAAGCGGTATTCCCGCTACAGACCGATGGAGTGCTGGATCTCGACCCAGTGAGTGCCGAGTTGTCCAGCTATATCGTGGGTGCTACAGCCTTCGCTGGTATCCTGAGCAAATACCTGACGACCGATATTTCGGCCGTTGATTGGGTTTTCGTGGCTTATGCCTCGCAAAACGAAGCCTATGCGCTTGCGTTATGGCTACAGACCTTGCCAAGCGGGAAAAGGCCGCAGGTTGCTCTTTTTTGCCACCGCCCCGAGCTGAAATGGAATATTGGCCCACAGCGTGAAAAGATGTCGGCAAATGCTTCATTTTGGCGTTTTGCCGCCTTGATTTTTGAAAAAATCGGCATCAAAGACCGTGTACATGTGTTCGCGCCCGATGCTCGGCTGGCAAACGTCTTGGCAATGGCGTCTGGGCTTCAGGTGCAAACCACCGGAATCGCCACCCCGTACTTTTTGACGCCCGAACAGGTGTTGGAAGTCCCCAAAAAATTCGATATTGGCTTGATCGGCGAGTTTCGTTCCGAGCGCGGCAGTGATCTGGTTCCGGATTTGATGGTCGAATTGGACCAGCAACGACCTGGCATGCGTTATGTGTTGCAGCTTAGAACCGCAAACGAGACGGGAAAAGTTCGGCGGCGATTGGCCGATAAGGGTTTTGCGGGCGAGTTACTCCTTGTCCCGAGCACGATGCTGGAGCCGGCCGAATTTGCCCGGCTTATTCCACAAATGCGTCTGATGGTCTTGCCGTATTTTCCTGATCGCTACCGTATG